>JAJDBZ010000590.1 GCA_029261095.1 Candidatus Omnitrophota bacterium
AGCCTTTGATTGTGGCGAGATTGGTCAGATCGTAAGTGGCATAAGTCATCAACCCGAACAATGCGCCGAGGAGGAGGGCTTTCTTGGCGGACTCGGCCTGGAGGCCGGGCAGAATGGCGAAGATCACCAAGCCACCAATGAAGAGGAGGTAGAAGAGGATGGCGGCTGTCCAGTTCGGGTTGTCTCGGAGAAATTCACCGAGGTGTTTCTGGTAAAAATTTTTCGCGATCAGGCCGAGCCAAAGGCCATCGATGATCACGAACGCGACCAAGGTCGCGAGGTACACTTTGAGATAATACATGGTTTACCTCCGATTTGGTTTTCCAATGGCAAGTGACGCAGAACCGTGGCCGTCTGGAAGACGGCGTTACGGCTCTAGATCCGGCAAGACTTTTACTTCGATGTCTTTGAAGTAGACGATGCTCCCGGGATCGTGGGCCTGGAGGGCAAAAGTGCCGCTGTCGAGAACTCGCCCTTCTCTGCCCGCCGGACGCTCGGGGATTTCCGGTTCGGTGTAGTCGACCATCACTTCACCGTTGATCTTCAGGACGATCCGTTTTCCATAAACCTTCACGGAATAGGTGAACCACTCGTTATCGCCGACCGGCGATTCGAAGACATCCTCGATGATCCAGAGGCTGCCATTCTTCTTGGGATCTTCATGGGTGGCGTTGATCTGGGCCTCGTACCCCTTGTTCAAGCGTCCGGTGTCCACCCACTCTGTGTGGAAGAAGATTCCGGAGTTGCTGTTGGGCTTGGTCATCACCTCGCAACGAAACTCAAAGTTCTTGAAATCGTGGTCCTCAACTGGGCCGACATAAAAAAGGTGAGAGCGGGGTCCGCCGCCTGCCACAATCGTTCCATCCTCGACCTTGACCGACTCCGGGTTTTCGTTGGGCTTCCAACCCTCAAGCGACTCTCCATCGAAGAGGCTGACCCACGCATCCTCGCCGAGGTCTTTCAACCGGATATCCTTCCAGCGCACCTGAAGCGGTTCGGTCCGGTCGCCGACACAGTGCACCTGCAGGGCGATAAACCCGGAGGGGGTCATGTCATCCTTCAGGTCGGCGGCGGGGACTCCATTGATCCAAGTCTTGATCGAGTCGCCGACAGCGACGATTCGAAAATGGTTCCACTCGTTTTGCTTGAATGCTTTCCGTGCTGGGTCGTTCCCTTCCAAGTTGTTGAGCCAACCTCTGCGGCCCTCGTCATAGATGCCGCCCGACCAGGCGCGAGGCTTCGGATCGATCTCCACTTGATAGCCATGAACACGACCATCCTTGTAATCGGGGAGACTTTGACTGCGTATCTGGACTCCGGAGTTTAATGCGTGGTCCACCTTGAAATCGAGTTCCAAGACAAAATCGCTGTAATCTCTATCGGTACAAAGGAATGAATTTGAGGTATGGGGAACGCTCGTTCCGACGATCGCTCCATCCTCGACTGTATACTTCGCCTTTCCTCCCCGTTGAACCCAGCCATTCAGGTCTTTGCCATTGAAAAGGTTGGTCCAATTCTCCTCGCCCGAATGGGCAAAGGGCATCGGTGAGAGGATCAGGAAACACAGCAAAAGAAATCGGATAAACATATTAGCGACTCCACTCTATGAAATAAGAAACCCGCATCTCAATTTCATCGAGATGCGGGTTGCAGGTTAACCAGAAAAAAGGGGGATGAATACCTCGCGGGTTACCTCCCACCCTTGGGTACTTTACCGCCGCCGCGGCCTCCTCCGGAACCTTTGCCGCCTCCGCTAAACCCTTTCCCACCAGAGAAACTTCTGGAGCTCGGGACCTTCATCGAGGGTGCGCTCGGAGCTTTGAAGCTACGTGAGGGATTGCTGTAGTTTCTGCTCGGAACTTTGTAGGTTTGAGCCGGCGTCTGATAACTCGGTGCCTTGTAGTTCCGCTGAGTCTTCGGCTGGTAGATCCTGTTCGAATTCTGAGGAACCTTGAAGCTCCGTGTGCTCGAATTCGAACTTGAACCGTTCTGGGTCGGAATCTTCAATGTGGTTCGATTCGGTTTTCGATCGTACTGCACACGACGGTCATACCCCACGCGATTCGGAGACTTCCCTTCCGAAACGTTCGACCAGTTGCCGGCTCGTGGACTTTTCACGGAGTTATTGTCATTTGAAAACCTTTCAATGGGGTAACCCGAAGGATCTGTTTTCGGAACTTTTCGGGGAATGACATCTCCCGGAACTTTACTGTTGAAAGAGTTCCCACCCTCTCTCGGAGTTTTCTGCTGGACGATATCAGGATTGCCTCCCCCGCGTGGTCCATCACCTCGGGGTCCATCGCCTCGGGGTCCGTCACCGCGGGGTCCGTCGCCTCGAGACCCATCGCCGCGATGACCATCATCGCCATGATGATCTCCATCCCAATCGCCGCGATGATGTCCGCCATGACCGCGACGCGGGTGGTGGTATGGACGCCAGTTGCGGTGGCGCCCGCTATGATGGGTGTGCCAATGACCGCCAAAGTAAAAATTGGTGAAGAAGAATCCTCCGGCATACCAATCGCAGGTATAGGGTAACCAGGGACCATAGCCATATCCCACGGAGTAGGAG
>JAJDBZ010000060.1 GCA_029261095.1 Candidatus Omnitrophota bacterium
CGATTGGAGAAGTTTGGCGCAAGCGGAAATTGGAAGCTGTTTAAACTCTTTCGCCATCTTACGAGTAACGGGGACTCGGATTCCTAAGAATCGATCGCCCTCCGCGTACTCGCCAGGTCCCGTTTTGAAGAATCGTTGAAGGAACACAGCGTCTTCGGGATTTTCCAGTTCACGCATCCTGGATTGGACCTGGTCCAGGGTGGGGACGGCTATGACTTGGCTAGATTTCTTAGACCTTGGCATCGAGTTCCGCCAAGCGTTTCGCGGTCCCAAACTCGGTGTGTTCTTCCCAACCCAGAGAAATAGCGATGCTGTCCCTTGTGAAGAGAAAGATTCGGAGGAGCACCGGGATGAGAATCAAAGTGAAAAGTGTCGACGCGGTCAGGCCGCCGATAACAGACACGCCGAGTCCATTGTATAAATCGACACCTGCACCCTGACCGAAAGACATCGGTAACATGCCGAGAACGGAGGTGACTGAAGTCATGAAGATCGGACGGATACGAAGCCTGACCGCTTGCTCAATGGCTTCCACATGGGTCAGACCTTCTCTAACCCCTGTAAGGGTCACCTGGACAATCAAGATCGCGTTGTTGACGACAACCCCCGCAAGGAGAATGAAACCGAGCATCGTGATCACATTGAACTCGACTTCGAAAAACGAAATCGCGAAGAAGGCGCCGGTCATGGCGAGTGGGACAGAGAACATGATGATGAATGGATAGAAGAAGGACCGGAAAAGCGCGGCCATCAAGAGATAAATAATCAGAAGTGCAAGAACGAAAGAGTTCTTCAGCGACCTCATCGTGCTCACTAAATCATCGGCTGAGCCGGAGAGACCGATCTGGTAGGTTATGGGCAGATTGGGAAGAAGCGGGTCGATCACCTCCTTATTGATATCGTCGACAATCTTCTCAAGTGCGACATCATCCCGGATCGTCACATCCAGGGTGGCCGACCGCTCTTGTTCGAGGCGCTCTACCGATACGGGCCCTAATCTTTGTTCGATGGAGGCGACATCCACAATTTTGACTTTGCCACCATTGGGTGTGGGGATCATGACAGTCGCCAAATCGGAGGGATCTTGAATCTGATCTTCGAGGGCCTTAAGCGTCAGGTCGTATTCCTTTCCCCCTTCGGCTCGGTAAAGGGAAGTGATCCGTCCTTCGACCAGGGTTTCGACCACTCTTGCAACATCGGAAGCGGTCATCCCAAGGTCGGCTAACCTCTCCCGGTCGGGGTGCACCTGCAATTCCGGATTCCCAAGATCGAGCGAAGGCCGAACCATCACCACTCCATCGAGACCTCGTAGCTGATCGGAGAGTTGGTTCGAGAGTTCCTGGAGCCGCCTGAGGTCAGGACCGCTAATATCGATCGAGACCGATTTTCCGCTTGTACTCCCCCGAGCGAAGACCGGTGCCTGAAAAATGATCGGGATGACATCTGGGAAAGGATAAACCTTCGATCCATGGTTGGTAAATTCTTGGATAAGTCCCTGAATCTCTTCTTTACTTGTGACATCGTCCTTTAGAATGACACCGAAGAAGGGCATATCCCGCATCAGGAGGAAAAAGGTACGGTCGACTTGAGGCATCGAAAGGACTTTTTCTTCCATCTTGGTCAGTTGGTTATCGGCCCCCTCCACGCTCATTCCCGCCGGGAGTTTGATCATTCCCAAAATGAAATTCTCATTCCCACGGGGAAGATACTCGGCTGCGGGAATCTGAGACAAACTGACCCAGAATACTCCGAAAATGACGAGAATGATCAAACACCCGGCCATGATACTTCGGATACCAGCACCGACAATCGAATAAAAGATCGTCGCAACCAAACCCCCAACGCCCAGAAAAACTGGGTCGATCACACTATGAATCTGTTCGGAGAATGAAAGGGGACGTGTCGATACCTTATCGTCGGGCTCCGGATTCTTGACACGAAGCCGACCCATCCACCTGCTGGCGAACATGGGGACTACGGTGATAGCTGTGATCATGGAGATACCGACAGCAAAAGATATTGCGTAGGCTAAGTCACGAAAGAGCTGACCGGCTTGTTCTTGGATGAACAGGATCGGAATGAAGACCGCAAGGGTGGTCAATGTGGCAGCATCAATCGGCGCCCAAACCTCCATCGCCCCGTCACGGGCGGCAATCAGGATGGGTTTACCCAGATCCCGGCGATGACGATAAATATTCTCAAGGACCACAATCCCGTTATCGAGGATCATCCCGCTCGCAAAGGCCAATCCCGCGAGAGAAACCACATTCACCGACCGGCCGAATACAATCAGCAAGATGAATGTCCCGACCATGCAAATCGGAATGGTGATCCCAATAATCGCGGTAGATGTGAGCGACCCAAGGAAGATCCAGAGCACCGCAGTGGCGAGTATGCTGCCCAACACCAGGTTATCCCTTAACTGATAAATGGCCTTCCAAATGTACGCCGAAGAATCGTAGGAGACTCGAATCTCCAACCCACGGGCCTTAAGTCCCGGGTTCAACTGAGCGACGACCTTTTTGATGTTTCCAGCAAGATCGAGCGTATTCCCCCCGATCTGTTGGACAACGCCCATGGAGACGGTCGGGCGACCATTAACACGGACATGGAAATCGGAGTCTTTGAACGAATCGCGTACTTGGGCGATGTCCTCGATCCTGACCGGGCCATCAGGGCCATTTTTCACAACGGTATTTCGAATTTCCTCCAGGTTTCCATACTGACCGAGTGTCCTCACCACTAATCGGGAGGGACCTTTGTCGATCTTTCCACCCCTGAGGTTTCGATTCTCTTGGGTCAAGGTGTCGGCAATCTCATCTAAGGTGAGATCACGTGCCGCGATGCCGGCTAGATCCACCAACACATGAATCTCCCTTTCCGCACCCCCGCCTACTCGGATGTTGGCGACATCTGGAACTCGCCCGAATTGCGGGATAATGACATCGTCGGCCACCTGCCGCATTTGATTCACATCGAGTGACTCCGAATAGAGATAGAGCCACATGATGGTGAGCTGTTCCCGTCGGTTGACCGTGAGGATCTGCGGCTCTTCCGCATCATCGGGAAGGTCTTCCACCAGGTTTCGCTTCTGGAGTACATCCAACTGGGCATTTTCTTTGTTAACCCCCCAGTCGAATTTGAGGATGATCTCTGACATACCCTCACTCGATGTTGAACGCATCTCACGGAGGTTTTCGACGGCGGCCAGTTTTTCTTCCATTCGCTGCGTGACTTCTTGTTCGACCTCGATCGCCGATGCACCGGGGTAAAGGGTTTCCACGGTGATGTATGGAGATTCGATACTCGGATTGAGTTGAATCGGGATTCGAGTAAAGGCCAGAAATCCGAATAGCAATGTGAGAATGATCCCGACGATAACCGCTGTCGAATTGCGAAGGGAAAGTTCGATGAGCTTCATTCGGAAACTCTCTCCTCGGGCTCGGAAGAGGTCAAAGGTTCGGATTCACTGTCATCACGGATGACCCTCGCAGGCATACCGGTCTGGAGTCGTGTGCCACCCAGGACGACGACCTCTTCACCGGGTTGAATCACACCCGCTTCAATGGGCTCAACCACAACAGAGTCACCCACATCGTTTCCGAGTCGGACATGAACCGCGCGAATGGTGGCGTCTGGTTTGGGGCGAGGCGGGCCTGTCGCGCTTTCCTCTGTCGTGACTTCGCCGGAACCGGTCGCCACTCTTTCGGGTTCATGAATCGCATCGGCGATGAGCACAAGGAGTTTTTCGCCACGAACCAACACTGCCTCCCGAGGAACGGCCACCATGTCCTTGGCTTCTTCGATTTTCAGGCTAACTCGAGCGAAGAGACCGCTGCTCAGGGAGTAATCCGGGTTGTCCAGTCTCATTAGGACGGGAAAATTCCGGGTAGCCTCCCCGGCGCGTGGAACAATCTGCTGAACGATTGCCTCAAATTCCTGGCCTTCCTTGCCATCGACCTGGATGACAGCTTTCTGTCCGGGCCGGATTCGGGGAAGGTAGATTTGGGGAACTTCGATTTCAACTCGGAGGGGATTCAAAACGACAAGTCTCGCGAGAGCTGTTCCCTTTTCGACCCATTCACCAGGCTCGTGCAACCGTTCGATCACCACACAATCGGTGGGAGCTGTAACGGTGTGGTTCTTGAGTTGTCTGTGAACTTCCGCTAGGTCGGCTCTTTCTTTGTCGACATCGGCCTGAGCCTTGAGGATCTGTTCTGTTCGATATCCGCGTTTGAACAGACGGAGACGGGCCTCGGCCGCTCGTAGTTGGGCCTCCGCCTCAAAAAAAGCCGCTTCCATCTGAGTGCCCTGATTTAGAGTTGAAACACCTTGGTCGACAAGCGGTTTGAATCGTTCCCACTCTTCTTTCGCCCGGACGTGGCGCGCACTGGCGGCCTCTGAATTCTTCACCGCTTCCTCGATCTCTTCTGGTAAAAAACCCGTTTTTAGGCGTAGCAGTTCGGCGCTCGCACTCTCCACTAACGCTTCTTGCCGCCTTAACTGAATCGAAGTTTCTTCACGATCAAGGAGACAGATCAAGTCGCCAGATTGCAGTTTCTGCCCTTCTTCGATCGGGATTGATTTCACAAGGCCCTCAACTTGTGTTGAGAGTTCGATCACGCGCCAAGGTTCGATGGATCCAGTGAATTCAATCGTTGGAGCAAGGTTGACCCTTTCAACGGGTGCGACTCTGACACTGAACAGGGGGGGACCTCCATGTTGGCCCCAAGAGGGGATCGCCAAAGACAGCAATACCCCGATACCGATCCATCCGCCAGAGATGGAACCACGATTGAGGTATCTAGCAATAGATAAACGTGTTATCTGAATCTGTTTCATCATGTTGAAACTCGCATACCCTTCCCAAAGTTTCTCTCGTATTTTGTCCGTTTTCCCGACAGAGTCCAGAAGTGCCCAATCTGAAAGAAATTAACCTCGAAATCCGTATAATCGCGGCGTCTCGCACACGGTTGTCTATTCACGATAAGCGGGAAATATGTGCTGGGAGCGAATACCGTGTTTAAAAAGGTGAACAAAGAATCTATAGTTTCTTGTACTAAAGTACAGGGAAAAAGGTGGGTCTGGAAAGACTAAGGTCCCGATCCAATGAATTAATGGGGAAAGGGGTGGCGACTTGGAACACAACGGGGATGAGAAAATCGATTCAAAACTGAGCAAAAACGTTCGGGATGTGGATCATTTGGATTTAGAAAGTTTACTCCAACTTCCGGAATTCGCAGAGGAAAACAACCCAAACCTACCATTTGATTGTTCTCGGGCAGTCCGAATTGGGTGGATTGAGGACTATTTCCATGTGGCTGGAATTCGAGGAATCGATTGGGATTCTCTGACACGAAAGATGGTGATCCGCGCAGCCAATCTCGGCTATGGTAAGCGACCGCTCTGTTTCTCACGTAATCTGAATCTGGCACTGCCGCTCGCAAGGAATGGCGACAAGATCTCACTCGATATCGATACCACCTCGAGCAACCCTATCCTCCGATTCGGTGATAACACGCAACTTTGTGAACGAACATTTTTAGAGGTCTGGGAGGGAAAGAACCTCATCTGCAAAACCTCGGTTTCGAACAAACGCACCCGACGTTTAACAGAAATCCGACCGGGAGTCTCACTCTTTCTGCGGGTCGGTGAGGAATCGGTGGGGACAGAAGTGCTCCTGACCGAGACCGAGTTTTCGGCGCGTGAATGGAAGAGCGTCCTAATGTATCTGGTTTTGGCAGGGAACTTAATAGAAGCGGCTCACGTTGCGACCGAGAAACTCCTGCCCTGTTCGGATCAGACATCAGGAATGAGGAAGTTCTTGGGATTCTTGAAATCGGCCTCGGAATATACCAAGGCCACCCCCGATGGGCTGATACCCCTTCCCGCTTTTCGTGGAGGACCCGGGACCGACCAGTCGGTAGAAGTAGAAGGCCTTTCTCTAATAAAAGATGGAATAGAAACCTGTTGGCCAAATATTCGAAACCAGGGTGTTGGAGTTTCCGAAGATCTAGCGGAACTGATCAATGCATCCGAAACAGGTATCGTCTCGGAAGAGCGTCTCCTTGAATTCGAGTCTGGTAAACCAGTGGGCCCAAGCGAGGACCCCGCAATACAGAACGGGTGGCTGGCAACCATTGGATGGATGAAAATCAGGATGAAAAAGTTCGATGAGGCATCGAAAGCTTTCGGTGCCTCGCAGCCCACCGATAATGACCCGTTCGGGATGCAGATTGGAAGATCTCTGGCGGATCACCTCAGTCAGGTTTCGAATACCTCCACCCCGAAACCTAATGTTGTCTCCAACGATGCCATCTGGTCGAAGGCATTGCCCCTTATCCTAGACTGATTCTTCCCCAAATAATTGGCATTCGATTGGGTCGATTTGCGGATCGATTTCTTTCAATTTCTGAGGATAAACAACTCAAGGAAACCGTCCGGTTGCCTTATGAATCGAGTCCAGATTTCTCCCCAAGTAGCCAACCCCCCACTTCACGAACTGCTTGAACAATTTGACAGGATCGGATGCAATGACTTTCAAGGGGGGTGGATAGATAATATGAAAAAGTGTTATTTTGTTTTTCCCTTTCAGATAAATGTCGGATATAATGGAAGTCGTTCGTTGCGAACGACTTCGTAGGAACTATGGACAGAGCGAACCGGGGCGCACAGGATTTATTGGATTCCGATTTACTTTCACGTGTCTTCTCGGAGGTTCCGGGAGGTTGGGAGGAATTCTGGTCGCACCATGGTCCGTATATTGAAAGGATCGTCGGGCGATTCCGGTTGGGAGACCATCAGGAAGACGTTGTCCAAGAGATTGCCCAAACCTTAATCCAGAACGAATACAAAAAGTTAAAGGACTGGGATCTCAAGCGGTCCTCGCTCCGCCGCTATCTGACTATTGTTTCGGTGAGTTCCACTCTGAACTACGTCAAGTCTTCCAAGTACCGATTCAACCTCCTCAAATCCGATTCGATTGATTCGGCCACTGGCGCCTCGGAGTCCATTGGACAGTTCGTAGATGAGGTTGCGATCTCACCTATGGACCGTTTGGAAAGAATTCAGACTATGGAGTTGCTTCAGGAAGTACTCTGCGAGTGGGTGGAAACCGAGAAGATAAAACCTATGGACCGTGAAATCATCGAGTATCGCTTGAGGGGACTCACATTCCGTGAGATCTCTGAAGTCATGGAAGTCTCCGTTTCACACATCACCACGCGGTTTGCGAGATTAAAACCAAAATTAAGAAAGAAGCTGGAGAACGCGGGGATCGTTCGATAACTAGACTTGCGTCTGAATAGATCGACTCGAACTTTGATTGAGTCGGTTTCCCGCGATCGATCCCACACCACTGCGAATATCGATGATAGTGGTTCGATCGATCGACTTGTGAATGCCAAAGAATGGACAAACTTGGTTGGACTCGAAGGGATTCCCGGAAATTTCAGAACTCGAGAATCGTGTGAATGATAAAGTGCGAACAATAGCCAATAGCAGCCACCAACCCCAAGAAAAAGAACAGAACGACACCAACCGCGATTAAATCAAGAGAACTGTGAGGTTGAGTTTTCATCGGTCTCTCCTTGGCTTCAGATAGGATGTTAAAGGGGACCGTCCTGGATACGGGGGGGCTCTTCCCCTTCACTAATAACTACAAGGAATAGGGAAGGATTATCACAAGATTTTTTGAGGGTTCTCGTGAGGCGTGATGGGATCTCCCGGAACAAATCGAAAAAGAGTGACCTCCGGTTTGCACAAGGTCCGAATCGGCGGGTGGCAGCCAATGCCTCTGCTCACATAAAGGAGACTCTCACCCTCACGGAAGAATCCACGCTCATATTTGCGGCCGTAGTTGGAAGGGACCACAACTGAACCGAAAAACGGGATACAGATTTGACCACCATGGGTATGACCAGACAGAACGAGATGGGGGTTTTGACGGGCCAGTCTGGGAAACTCATCGGGAGTGTGCGAGAGCACAATCTTGAGTTTGTCCGCATCAGGGGGAATAAAGTCGAGGGGGACTCCGGCCATGTTCCAAGGGCTCTCAATTCCCGCTACGAGAGTTGGTGCGCCATTTCGTTCCACCTCGACAGCTCGATCATGAAGGAGGGTCATCCCTAGTTGTCGAATGCGACGATCGATGTCCTCCGCGCCGACCCAAAAGTCATGATTTCCGCGGACCACATAGACACCCAGCGGCGCGGAGATTCCCTTCAGGAGGTCGAAACAGGAGTCGAGGTGCCGCGGATAGTTTACAAAATCTCCTGTAATCGCGAGCAACTCCGGCTGCCTCTCCATGAGTCGGTCAATCGCGTGTCGGACATAATCTTGAGTACAAACCTTTCCAAGGTGAAAATCGGTTAAATTGCCAACTGTTAGACCGGTCAGCCCCGGGTCGAGATTCGGAATAGCGATCTCAATCTCCACCAGCTCCAAATCAAAGAGTTGATTGACTCTCGGAAGGGGAGGCTGGGTCATGGGTTTGAAGGAAATGGGGTGGACCATGCTCTTGGTATGTGGATCAAGAAAAGGCCCTCGGACTATACGGACCAGGCCCATAACGGTGAAAACCATGAATGTGGCGAGCGCGAAACCGAGGAACAAAAACCATAGGTATGAGAGTTTTGGCCAACCTTCGAACTGAACAAAAGTCTGACCTTCATTGAAGATAGCACGGAGGAGGATGATCACACAAAGGACTCCAGAAAGGCCGTGTAACCCTAGTTCGACCACCACTTTCGGACGAGAATCCGGGAGGTTGCAAATGAATCGGCTCATGATGTTTGCAATGAAGAACCCAGCGCCCAAACACGCCGCAAACACTATGAATAAATCAAAAACTGTCGCGAGAACTGCCATAACCCTTTTTTACCCATGGTTTTAGGGGTAATGTGAGACCCCCTGTTGTTCGTGATTTTAGCCCGAGAGTGAACGGAAGAAACGCCCCCGGTGGTCATGAGTTAAAATCACCTGCACAATAGACGGTTGGGGGGTTTACGGACCTTTCTGGAAGAATTGACCGGGCCTTACCCTAGAATGACAACTGTGTGTCAAGTAAATCGTTTCACAAAAGGGGCATTCCTTTTGGGGGATGAACCGCCAGGAGAATCAATCGAGTGAATATACTGGATAAAACCCTTACCAAGGTGTTTGGGAGCAAAACGGACCGCGATAAAAAGCGGATGCAACCGATGGTCGACAAGATCAATGCTCTCGAAACAACGTTTAAGAATAAGACCGATTCAGGTCTGAGGGAAATGACGGATGGGTTTAGGAAAAGGCTTGAGAAAGGGGAGACTCTCGAATCCCTTCTCGCCGAAGCATTCGCGGTTGTCCGTGAAGCGTCCGTTCGAGTTACCGGACTCAGACATTTCGATGTCCAACTTATGGGGGGCATGGCTCTCTTCGAAGGAAACATCGCTGAGATGGCCACCGGTGAAGGAAAAACCCTGGTCGCCACCCTGCCCTCCTATCTGATCGCATTAGAGGGACGCGGAGTCCACATCGTGACGGTCAACGATTACCTTGCAAAACGCGATATGGAATGGATGGGGCCGATCCACGAATTCCTCGGATTGACAATCGGAGCGATACAACACGATCAGGATCCCAAAGAAAAATACGATGCCTATCGAGCAGACATCACTTATGGGACCAACAACGAGTTTGGGTTCGATTACCTTCGCAGTAATCTGACACTCAATCGAGAAGACCGCCCTCAGAGAGATCTTCATTACGCCATCGTGGACGAAGTCGATTCGATTCTGATCGATGAAGCCAGGACTCCACTCATTATCTCCGGTCCTGCCGACCTTTCTCCGGAAACCTACTACCAAGTCAACCAAATCGTGCCAAGCCTACGGCGCGAACAGGATTTCAATGTTGATGAAAAAGAACGAAATGTCCTCCTCACCGATGAGGGGATGGAACACGCCCAAAAACTTCTCGGGTTAGAAAACATGTTCTCCGAGGAGAACCTTGAGATCGTTCATTATCTGGATCAAGGATTGAAGGCGCACTACCTCTTTGAAAAAGACGTCCATTATGTGGTCCAGGATAACCAAGTGGTCATTGTGGACGAGTTCACAGGCCGGTTGATGCCGGGGAGGCGTTGGAGTGATGGCCTCCATCAGGCTGTGGAAGCCAAAGAGGGGGTCAAGATCGAGCGCGAGAATCAGACTCTTGCGACGATCACCTTTCAAAATTATTTCCGGATGTACAACCGCCTTGCGGGAATGACTGGCACAGCCGACACGGAAGCAGGCGAGTTCCGTGAGATTTATGGGCTTGATGTCATCGTCGTTCCCACTAACAAACCGATCGTCCGAGACGATATGGCGGATCAGGTGTTCAGATCCGAACGTGAGAAATTTGAGGCGATAGCCGCAACCATTGTGGATCGTTACCTGAACAATCAACCTGTTCTTGTGGGCACCATATCGATCGAGAAATCTGAACAGCTTGGCGACCTCCTGAAGAACCGAGGGTTTTGGCGGAAGCGAACCAAAGAGGCGATCCAGAGGATTAAGGAGCGACTCAATAAGACCAAACTGAGTGATTCTCAGGTGGAGGATCTCAAGGGTTTTCTTTCGCGCAAGGAACCCCTGACTTCAGCCGAGGTCTCAGAGTGGGCCGAAACTGCGGACCAAGCGAATGATGAGATGATTTCGTACTTGCTGGGGAGATTGGGAGAGTATTTCCAAATTATCGAAACCCTGCAGGGTGGGATGGAATACAATGTTCTCAACGCGAAATTCCATCAGCGTGAAGCGGAAATCGTGGCGCAAGCCGGTCGACCCGGGGCGATTACCATCGCCACGAATATGGCGGGTCGAGGAACCGATATTGTGCTGGGCGGTAATGCCGAGAATATGCTCGAAAACGAACTCGCTAAGCTACCCGAAGATGCCCCGGAATCCGAGATTAAGAAAATCACGAACCGCATTCAGGAGGATTGCAAAAAGGGACGCGATTTGGTTCTTGAAGCCGGTGGACTGATGATTATCGGCACCGAGCGCCACGAGAGCCGCCGTATCGACAATCAGTTGCGGGGTCGCGCGGGACGCCAGGGAGACCCCGGAGTTTCTAGATTCTATCTCTCTCTCGAGGACGATTTGATGCGGTTGTTCGGCGGGGAGCGAATGAAGAATGTCGCCGAGCGTTTGGGGATGGAAGATGGCGAGGTGATTGAGGCGAAGCTGGTCACCAAATCGATCCGAAAAGCACAGAAGAAAGTTGAAGACCGCAACTTCGAGATCAGAAAATATGTCATCAAGTATGACGATGTCATGAACAAACAGCGGGAGGTCATTTACAAACTCCGTAATGACCTTCTGGAGGGCGAAGACCCCGAGCAACCGTTCATGGAAATGGCTTGGAATGTATTTGATGACACGAGCCAGATTTACATCGACCGGAAGATGCCCTTCGAAGAGTGGGATCTTGAGAAGATTCAGGGGATTTTTTTCAACTTCTTCAACTTAAAACCGGAAATCGAGATTTCGGGTGATGGGGCTAACCTCGATCAACAGATCGAGAACACCGAAAAATCGATTTGGAAACAGATCGAGGAGTGGTATGCCGAGAGAAAATCAAACGCTCCAGACGAGGAAGAATGGAAGCACTTGATGCGTCATGTGATGCTTTGGACAGTGGATACAAAATGGAAAGACCACCTCCTCACCATGGATCACCTGAAAGACGCGATCAATCTTCGAGGGTACGCGGGGAAGGATCCTCAACAGGAATATCAAAAAGAGGGTTATGCTCTTTTTGAAACAATGTATGCCAATCTCGAGCAGGAAATCGTCGCGCGTATGTTCCGAGTGGAACTGGTCAAAGACGAGGGCCCCACAAATCGCCGCGCTCGAAGAATGATGCCCCGCTCGCAAGGCGCGCCACGAACAGGACCGATCGTTACCAAGAAACGCGAGATCAGGAAAGTGGGTCGGAACGATCCTTGTCCTTGCGGGAGTGGAAAGAAGTTCAAGAAATGCTGCATGAACAAAGAAAGTGTGGCCAAACGCTAATCGGGGAGAGTGATCAGATGAAGAGAAGGAACCTTTTAAAAAGTGCGGCAGGGATATCGATGGCCGCGTTGGTTTCCCCATCCGCGACGGCCGCTGAAGATGTAGACCATGCACCCCCTGAGTTCGTTCTACAAGATGGACAGACGGTCCTTTTTCAGGGTGACAGCATCACTGACGCGGGACGTAAGAAGGACCAATCGGATTCCCTGGGGGGCGGATACCCGAGCCTGATTGCTCCATGGATACTGGCCGCTCATCCCGAAGAGGACATCAGATTCCTCAATCGGGGGGTCAGTGGTAACCGAGTGGTCGAGCTCCAAGAACGCTGGGAAGAAGATTGTATCGATCTTAAACCTGATTGGCTTTCCATCCTCATTGGTGTCAATGACACTTGGAGAGGGTACGACAGCAACGATCCAACTTCGGCCGATCAATACGAGGTGGGATACAAAAAGCTTCTCGATCGAGTCCACGAACACCTTCAGACTCAAATCATCCTACTTGAACCATTCATCCTCAATGTCGGCGAGAATGTCTGGAAGATGAGAGAGGACCTCGACTCGAAAAGAGCGGCGGCAAGACGAATTTCCGAAGAATACAACACCCTGTTTGTCCCCTTGGACGATCATTTCCAAGCGGCCTCCGAACACCGCGAACCCGAATTCTGGGCAAAGGATGGGGTCCACCCGACCCCGGCGGGGCACGCGCTCATCGCTCAGGCATGGTTGGAGGCGGTTGGGGCCTGATTAGATGAGTCGAACGACCCATCACACAAAGATAGGCTCGCCATTCCTTGGGCTGTTTCTCTTTTCTTTTTTCTGGTTTCTGGCAAGCGATGCCAGGAGTGAAATCACAGGAGTTGTCCTTGATTCTGAATCGGAGATGCCTGTGGTTGGGGCGCGAGTTCGAATTCAATCCACCACTGGGGAGCCGGTAATTACGGATGCTTCAGGGCACTTCATCATCAGTGCGAATTTTTCGGAGACGGTGAAGGTGACTGCGGGATGGAACTATCAACGAGGGGAACCTAATCAGTACTTGTCAGGTGGAGCGATCGCTTCCCCCACCCAATCTGATATTCAGATTCACTTGAAAAGGGTTCCAGATAGTTCAAACCCCACCTACGAACCGATCAAGGCGGCTCCACCCAACGGGTGCGCTGATTGTCATGCCGAATATTTCAATGAGTGGGGAACGAGCGGGCATGCCTTGGCTGCCGAAGACTACTGGGTGCGCGACCTCTTCTCGGGGGATGGTAGTCCCGGAGGCGCAAACGGGTATGTGTTCAAAGATGTCCATCCAGGCGAGACTGGATTTTGTGCGAGCTGTCATACGCCAGTCGCCGAAGCCCACTCTCCCGGAGAAGTGATGCTGGATGAAGTGGAAAGCATCTCTGCTTTGGAGGGAGTCAACTGTTCCGCCTGCCACCAGATCGACTCGGTCAACCATGCTACCCAGGAAATTCACTTAGTCGGAAATGCGACCATGCGTTTCCCGAGATCGGGCAACCCACTGCTCGAGCCAACCCACTTTTATGTTTGGGGGCCTCTGGATGATGTGGATTATCCCTTTATGAGAGCCTCCTACACCCCGATCTACAGTGATTCTCGGTATTGCGCGACTTGCCACGAGTATGAAAATCCGGAAACGGGAGCGCCTGGACAACAGACCTATAGCGAATGGCTAGCCTCTCCTTTCGCGATACCAGGTCCGGGATTCAAGAGCTGTCAGGAATGTCACATGCCGAAGAGAAAAGAGAATGGAAGCATTTGCGATCCGCCAGACGCTTTCGAGACGGAAACTGTCAATCGACCGGCTAGCCAAAGATCCAATCACTCATTTGTGGGGTCAACCCTGGAGACGCTTCGAAGCAATCTTGCCTTGGAGGCATTCGCATCAATCCAAGGATCGACTCTGGAGGTCTTCGCCAACCTATCAAATTTTGGAGCGGGACATGCATTCCCAACTGGAGTTTCGATTCGAAATGCGATCCTGGTGGTTTCGGCGAGTGTCGATGGAGTTCCCCTGATCCAGACAGGAGGGCCAACGATACCCTTCTGGGCGGACGATGATGTTGATGGAAAGCAACAGGGAGATTTGGCGGGGAAGCCAGGAAAGGGATATGCCAAAGTTCTCGAAGGGAGGTTACCAGGTGATGAAGAGTATTCGAAACCTGTTTTGTTCATCGATGCGGAAAGAGTCTTTTCAAATACTCTGATCCCTTCAGGTGTTTCCGACCGCACCAAATATTCCTTTGCGTTTGGCGGAGGAGTCTCCGCCGAATCGATCGAAATCTCCATTCGCCTCTTATATCGTCGCGCCTACCGAGCTCTGGCTGTGACGAAGGGGTGGACCGAAACTCCAATGGGAGACCCGGTTGAATGGGAAGTTTTCAACTATCGCCTCGATCTGGACACAAGAAGACATTCATTATGGAGACTCCATTAGTTCCATAGAGTTTCACGGAACTCTCTGCTGCGTTTATAAAAAGTTTCCGTCCAAATCGTATGCTCTCTTCCGTTCCTGGATTTCCTTTGATTGACCATGATGTTGTTTGCATGATCGGATTCCAGATTCATTGAACTGGTCCGACCATTCTGGCCGAGACCAATGCAAGACCGCACATCGCAATCCTGAACACAAAGTTGTCACATTTGAACAACTATATTCGAATCCGGATAAGATCTATCCACATCCGGGCTTGATGTTGCGGTTTGCTAAAGTGACTCAACTCAAGTGTATTTAAGGGGATGGGTCCAGATTATAGAGTTGGTTTGAATCCTGCTTTACTTTGAAGTGAACCATATTATTCGATTGAAATGTTCATGCGGTTTTTGGGTTAAAAGGTTCGCAATCTGCTTGCAAGAGAAAGGCTGTCCAAATGAAACGAACTGGCATTTTATCTGTTGTATTTTCATTATTTTTAGTAACTTCGGCAAACGCGACTCATATTTTAGAGCTCTCCCATCCCGACGATACGACAAACTTCCACAAGATTGAGTTGTTGTCCTCAAATGTATTTGACGGATCGTTCTATGTGTGGACTTATAAGGTCACCTCCGCAGGCGGGGGAGATACTAAAGCCCTGAGTCATTGGCTAATCGATATTTGCACCGACTACTTTGATCACGCCACAGATACAGGCGGGACCGCGATCTCGATTAAAACCCCGGGGAGCCCAGATCCCACACTCGGTATTCCAGGCTTAAAGTTTGACGATGAATACAGCGATGACGAAATGCGGGAAGTCAAGATTTACATGACCAAAGCGCTTGAAATCACCCAAGCTCAGGTGGGGATTAAGTCAGGGCAGAACCTTTTGTACGGTGAAATCGATGCCCCGAGCTGCGAATGCAAAGATGATGAAGTCCCCGAGCCGGCCACAATTGCCCTTGTTGGTGCAGGCATCGTCGGGTTGACCGCTCGCAGGAAACGCCTCATTTAATCATTATCCTTCGAGAAATAAAAACTGAATCTTAAGAAGAGGGGTTTCGAAAGAAACCCCTCTTTTCTTATGCATGGCGATTCCTTTGGGTTTGCGGGGAATAGATCTTGAAATGTCTGCCATTCGGATTCAGACTACGGGCCACTGAAACGGAATTTCCCAGCGAAATCACGCCAGTCCGAAGTCCCTCAATAGATCAAGTCTATGAATGAAAAGATATTGAACCTTCAACTTGGGGTCAAAACCGACCCGATACAGTATCGCTATTCCTATGAATGGCTCTTCCGTTTGATGGCGGAAGAAGGGGTGACTCACGCCCAACTGGGAACCTTTTTCGAAATCTATCAACTCCCTGACGATTTTTTTCTTCAGCTCAAACGGGAAGCCGACAACTTTGGAGTCTCCATTTCCAGTATTTTCACCGCCCATCGTGAATTGGGTGGCTTCTTCCGTGAAGAACCTGGTTTCGTCCGGGTGGCCCGAAAAAACTTCGCGCGCCTTATTCAGATCGGAGCCTTGGTGGGCGCCCACTCCGTAGGGTGCAACCCAGGGGCCGTTCTTCGGGACCGGATGGGAACCAAAGGAAAAGGACTCCATGTCTACTTGGAAGCCATGAAAGACCTCATGGCCTATGCACGACAATTAGATGTCGGAGTCGTGGGAATCGAGCCGATGTCCTGCTTGGCCGAACCCCCAACTCTTCCTCAAGAGATCCGCGAGATGGGCGATTCGCTGATGGATCACCATCGTTCCAACACGAAGACCACGAGCCCGATTGGATATTGTGTGGATATTGCTCATGGCTATGCCGACCGCGAGGGCGCCATCGTTCATGACCACTTCGAACTGATGGAAGCGGCACTTCCCTTCACCACCGAAATTCACCTCAAGAATACCGACGCTCTCTACAACTCCACTTTCGGGTTTACCGAATCGGAGAGAGAAAAAGGGATCATCGATGTTCCTGGCGTTCGCCAGTTTTATCGGAACCACGCAGGTGAACTGCCTGTCAAGGATCTGATTGGCTACCTGGAAATCGGGGGACCGAAGTTGGGAAGGGATTACTCGGATCCCGAATTGGAGGAAAGCCTTCGTGAGTCCCTCCGCTTTTTGAGAGAAAACTTCGTCGCTGAAGGGCAGGCTGGAACCCCGGCGCGTCCCCTACCGGCGGAAATCGTTTCCACGAATGGTTCTCCAAAACCACAGGTTCAAATTGCTCCCTCGATGATGTGCGCGGATCAACTCCATTTCGAAAAGAGCGTTCGGATGATGGAGAGGTGCCACGCGGACCTGCTACACATTGACATCATGGATGCAGGGTTCGCTCCCAACATGCCTCTCGGCTTTGAGGTGGTCAAAGCCTTGCGACCATCGACCCACCTCCCCATCGACGTTCATCTGATGGTTGAAGACAATGATTTCTTTATCAGTCAATTCGCTCCGATGGGCTTGGACATGATATCCGTTCATGCCGAATCTTCCGTTCATCTCGACCGCACCCTTTCCCTGATCCAATCGCATGGAATCAAATCGGGGGTCGCCATCAATCCCCACACTCCGCTGTCGGTTTTGGATTATGTTCTGGAGAAACTCGATTTCATTCTCCTGATGACGGTGAATCCGGGATACGCTGGCCAAAAACTGGTGCCATCCACACTGGGTAAAATCGCCGATTGTCGAAAACTCCTGGAAGCGAAGGGGCGAAGAATTCCGATTGAAGTAGACGGCAATGTAAGTTTCGAGAATATCCCAAAAATGGTAGCGGCGGGAGCAGATATCTTGGTGGCGGGAACAAGCAGCGTTTTCTCCACCGCCAACTCGATTCCTCGCAATTTTGAAAGAACCCGGGAGACCATCCAAAAGGGAATCGACATCCGCAAACCACTGGAGATGACTGGGGAGCGTATTCCCGAATGACAGCCGGATCTTCGAATCGGTCCACTGAAATGGAAGCATTGGTGCTCCACGCCATCGGCGACGCGAGGGTCGATAGAGTTCCCGTTCCATCCCCATCCGCTAACGAAGTTCTTGTCCGAATCGGGTTTTGTGGAGTTTGTGGTTCGGATATCCCCCGTGTGTTCGAGAAAGGGACGTATTCATTTCCGACAGTTTGCGGTCATGAGTTTGCTGGAACAATCGAGTCCGTAGGGGATGAGGTAAGCGAATTCAAAGTCGGAGAACGTGTTGCTGTCTTCCCCTTGCTCTGGTGTGGAAAGTGTCCTGCGTGCGAAGAAGGAAAATATGTTCAGTGTCTGGATTACGATTATCTCGGATCAAGAAGCGATGGTGCTTTTGCTGAGTTTGTGACAGCCCCGACTCGGAACCTGGTCCGTGTTCCCTCCAAGGTGTCGCTTGAGGAGGCCGCGATGACAGAACCCGCGGCTGTTGCCCTCCACGCGATCCGTCGGGGCGGAGGAACCACAGTTGGGGAGACTGTTGTGATCTTCGGAGCGGGACCGATCGGTCTGATGGCCGCCCAATGGGCCCGGTCTTTGGGTGCTTCACAAGTCATTCTCTTTGACCTCCAGAAGGAAAAGATTCAGCAGGCAAGGGGTTTGGGGTTTGATCTTGCGTTTAACTCGAAAGATCAAGATCCGCTCCAACGTGTTCTCGAATTGACCGACGATGTCGGAGCCGATCTCGCTATCGAAGGGGCTGGGGTTCCCCAAACGATGGTTCAAGCGCTTTCGATTACCAAGCGCGGGGGCCGTGTCGTCCTTCTAGGAAATCCATCTAGAGATGTAACAGTTCCGGCTTCGATTCTTTCGCAGGTGATGCGACGAGAGGTGACGATTTATGGGACTTGGAACTCCGATTATAGCGCATGCGGAAACCGCGACGATTGGAGGGATGTCCTGGAAGCGATTTCCACAGGCCACCTCGATCTGAAACCGCTCATTACCCACCGAGTGAATCTGACAGAGGCGTTTGAAATGTTAAAATCGATGCGCGACCAGAAAGAGTTTTATTCCAAAGTTCTGATTCATCCTTGAGTCGTAGGACTCAGGGTCTTTGGTGATTTTGAAAACCCAAGCATTAGGTACCCCTAAAAGAAAACCTATTGATATGAAGGAGACTCACTTTCCGATGATGAAAGCAGCTGTCTTGGAAGATCTTGAAAAGTTGGTGATCCAAGAGGTTCCGATCCCCAAAATCGACGATCACAGCATCCTGGTGAAAGTCGGCGCTTGTGCGATCTGCGGCTCGGACATCCGTATGTTTCACCACGGCAACAACCGTCTAACACCCCCCGCCATTATGGGACACGAAGCCTCCGGAGAAATCGTTGAAATCGGGAATCAGGTGGAAGGATTTGAGGTAGGAGACCGTATCTCTTTAGGTGGAGATGTCCCCTGTGGGAAATGCGAAATGTGTGTGAAGGGGTTGGGGAACAACTGTCCAATCAACTATGCGATGGGTTATCAGTTTCCAGGCAGTTTCGCCGAGTATGTTCTCCTCAATCCATTGGTGGTCGAACATGGACCGATTGCGAAAGTTCCGGAGCATGTCTCCTTTGAGGAAGCCGCTCTCGGTGAGCCGATGGCATGTTGCATCAATGGACTGGAACTTTGCAAACCCGAACTGGGCGATACCATGGTGGTTGTGGGAGCGGGGCCATTGGGCATTCTTCTTACGGAACTTGGAAAATTGATGGGTGTCACAAAAACCATTGTGGTGAACCGTTCCCGTCCTCGTCTTGAGATCGCTCGACAATTCGGAGTGGATGTCACCATTTGTTCTTCAGAGGAGAATACGGTGGAACGTATCCTAGAGGAGACACAGGGTGATGGAGCCGATATCATCCTGACCGCATGTCCCTCGCCCGAAGCCCAAGCCGAAACACTTCACTATGCTGCACATCGGGCCAGGATCAACCTGTTTGGCGGTCTACCCAAAGGTAAAAGCATCGTACCAATTGATACCAACATTCTGCACTACCGTGAGATTTTCCTTTTTGGGTCACATGGAGCCGTCCCAAATCACCTGACAAAATCGATCGATCTCATCGCTTCGGGAAGAATCGATATGAAGAAGTATATCAGTCACACCTTCCCCCTCTCCTCGGCTAATGAAGCTTTTCAAGCGGCCGAGGACAAAGTGGGGATGCGGGTTGTCTTGAAACCGTAGACACATTTCCAACCCGATGGTTATTGATTGAAATGAAAGCCTACCCCTTTCATCGCGGTGGCCTTTCTGGCAAGATCGGTTCCGTTTTTCGCAGAAGCGAAAGCAAGTGGATGGATAATCTAGATGAGATGAAATGGTATCAGAGGAGAATCAA
>JAJDBZ010000591.1 GCA_029261095.1 Candidatus Omnitrophota bacterium
CCCGTGTCGAGCAGGCAACTCATGAGGAAGTCCTCTTTCTTGTCGAGGAAAAGGCCCTGATGGCTCGGGGTCTCGGTTATATCGATGTTCACCTACTCGCATCGGCGATGATCGGGGGCATCGAACTCAGGACACTGGACAAGCGGCTCATGGGAATCGCGGATGCACTTGGCGTCGCATGGAGCGGTTGAGTCCCCGACCCCCGGCTACGCACTAGGTCGAAATTCTGCATTCCAAATGCAAAATATCGACCTGATCAAGGGTTGAGCCACGAATCTATTTGATTTTTCTGAATTTCATCTCAACCGATTGAGAACCTCCAGGGCCTTGGCCTCATAAAGCGCCTGCCACTCCGGAGCGAGCAAACACTCGGTGACTTCGTAACCCCCTTTGGGATACTCGGAAACCGGGGGGCCGTAGTGGATGTAGCCGTTGGAGTAAGCGGACATGTAGGTGTGTTCGAACGGGGAGGCCTTTTTGATGTTCAGGCCGATTTCCACCAGGGCTTCGGTGGAGTTGCTGATCAGAACGAAATCGCCGATGCGAATTCCCATCACCTCCATGGAGACAGTCGGCTCCCCGGCATCCGCGTTGATCTTCTGGTGCCTTCGAAGCGTCGCGACCTTGTCCTGAATGCGCGCGAGTTTTTCCATCGATTGAATATTTCTCAGGTACTTCTGGATGTGACCTAGGTTCTGGTCATCGATTCCGGCCAATTCATCGCGCCCCAATTTTTCGTTTTGAAGATACCGATAGGAATAGTAGGAGGGGTGCTCGGGATCGAGCGAATGCTTGATGTAGAGCGGGAGAAAAGTTTTGAAGTTGAGGCTCGTTCCGCGCATCGCTTTAAGCAGGCTGTCTTGCTCGGTCTGCAGCTCGGCGACCTTCTCATCGAAATCGGTCTTTCTTGGGAGCTCGATGGTCTCGTTGATGACACGCAGCTCTCCCTCTTGGGTTTGGATGCTACGCACAGCCTTCAACGTGCTCAGCCCGAGCATCCGTCCCAGAGGTTCAGAGTCCCTCGGACGGTTCACATCTTTATATAGGATGGATGTGATGTCCCCGCCCGCGCCTTGGAGAAAAAGGGCCATGGCCCCTTCTCCCAGATTCTCTTCGATCACCTCTGAGGAGAAGCCCGGAAAATCGGCGGTCACTCCCCCCATCGGGACCGTGATATAAGGGTGGCAGGCAAAATTGTAGACCACCGCCATGGGCGATCCATCCATCCGATCGATGCGCAGAACACCGATCTCGGAGTCCATCACTCCGACACTCTCGACTTCATCATCCGGCGGACAAGGGTTGCTGTGACGGATGGTCCAGGCCAACCCGTTCTTCAGCTGGAGGGTCCGGTTCATCGAGATGCGGTCTTCATGCCCGGCCCCCGCTCCAACCTTCACCGGGGTGAGATTGTCATGGGCGCGTTGCACCGCGTCAAAGGTGCGGGAAACCTGATCGTAGGGATCACAGAGGAATCGGATGGGTGGGTGATTATGGGAAGCGTTCACCAAAACATTCTCACCCGGAATCTTCAGCTCTTCTTCGATCCGAGCGCGGAGCTTCGGGAGAAAATCATCCCCCACTTCACCGATTCCGCCGATGGCGGTGACATCCATCGCGATGATGACCACCTTCGTCTCACCATCACTCACCACCAGCGCTTTTGAATAGACCGGATCGTTGACACGGATCTGGTCCACCTCAGCAGAGATATCGCTCATTGCGACCCCGGCTAGCAATTCGGCCCAACCCGCATCACCGGGGAGGTGGCCAAGAGTGACCGCCTGAAGAGTCAGGGTTAGTAGAAGAAGTCGAATCGATCGCATTGGGTTTCCCATCCTTTTTTGTTTTCGCTCATACGATTGTGTTCGCACAGTCTACCCAACTTTGCGGCTTACGACAGCAACGATCTCTGCGCCGTGATTCCTTTCTCGGCGCAACTGAAGGAGGAATCCCTTCCTCCGAACAGGACCGATTCATTGAATCCTTTCATCAAAGTCTCCGGCATACCGCAGCACGAAAGGATTCGTGAGGAAGTGGGACCGAGAAGGGATTCACGGTCCAGGCTATCCAGGTTCATTTAGGCTCATGGCCTGCCTCAGAAGTGTAAGTTTTCATTACACAGTGAAATAAAATGGCAAATCACTTCGGTGGGGTCGTTACCCATTCAGAACGACAACAGGCTGGGAAGCAAACGGACAGCCTGAAACGAAAAAAATCTGGAGGATCCATCATGAAAACTCTCAAAACCACTTTCGCAGCCGCCATCGTTGTTTTTTCACTCTTCGCCTTCACCGGCGCCGAACAGGCCCAAGCCGGGTGGAAGAAAAATTTTAATGGCGGGTTCCGTCGCGGCCATGTCGACATCTCTTTCGGCCATGGTCATGGACATCACCACCACCAGATCCAGCGGAAAATCTGGATCCCCGGTTACTACGTCGGCCACGGCTGCCACGCACACTGGGTCCCCGGTCACTATGACATCGTGGGCGGGTACCACCGCTACTAGACCACAAACTCCCGGTTGAAATAGACCGTTCCTTCTTCTTCGGACAACCCCTCGGGCCCGCCTCCCGGGGGGTTGTCTTATTTACCCCGCTTGATGAATGACCCAAGGAGCCAGTACATTGCGATCATGAAAAACCTGATCGCTTTTTGGGCTTGCGTCTTTCTCTGCAACCCTGGTTACTCCCAGGGAACAGTGAAAGCGCTCAACCCTCGCGCCGACACCCTCTGCAAAGCCGCACTCTCCCCCGAAAACATGTCGGATCTGAACTGGGCGTTCTCCGCTCTGTGGTTGGGGCATGACCTCCCCGAAGCCAACCATCGATTGGCAATAGCCTATGACCAAATCCTGGATGGCAGTCCTGAAATGACACCCGAGATCGCCGATGAGCGAGCCAAATGGCAGATGCGGACCTGGGTGCGGATCTACTACCTCTTCTCCGACCAAAGTGAATGGCGCCCCGGTCGGCTCGAAGCGGGGATGCAGGAAAAGATCGAAGACCTCTTCTGGAATTACGCGGTCGCCAAGAGCACGGTGGCCCGCGCGAACTTAAAGTATGTCTGGTTCATCCAGGGGAGCGAGAACCATGACCTGATGGATCTCGGGAACTCTTTCCTCGCACTCCAAGCGCTGCATGAAAAAGAGGGATACCGGTCGCGTCCACTGCCGGATGGGAAACTTCCAACGAAACATGTCGAAGCCTGGACAACATACTTCACTGAGTATGCCAACCAACGATTCAAAGAGGGTCTCTCGATCGAGATCGCTTCGCCCATCTATGGAAAATACTTTATTCCCGAATTGTTCAACCTCTTTGACTTCGGTGAGGACCCCGCTCTCAAGAAGGCCATGCGGAGATATCTCGATCTGCTCTGGGCGGATTGGGCGATTGAACAGTTGAACGGGGTTCGAGGCGGAGGGAAGTCGCGGTGTTACCAAGGGAATTATTCCCGGAGGGCGGGCTCCGACTCCTATCGGATCATGGGCAACCTTCTTCTGGAACAAGGGGATTGGGCCAACCCATCAACCTTCGCGCACCCCATCCATGGTTTTGGATTCATCCTCGCAACCAGCAAGTACACTCTTCCCGAATTGGTGCGAGACCTCGCCCTCAGCCCGGATGACCGAGGGGAATATGTTTACCTTTCAAAACGACCCGGACTGATGACAGGGATTGAAGAGCTGCCGCCCCTCGGCGGGCATCCCTGCTGGTACCACATGAATCCAAAAGAATCGCGCTTGCTTCGGTACACCTGGTGCACCCCCGATCATGTGATGGGATGTTTCCTCGATGACCCCGCGGTCCATCACGATTTCGTTGTCCACTCGGATTGGTCAGAGGAACGGGCCAGAAGGTACGCCGCCATCCATGCGCAAAACCGTTGGCAGGGAATCATCTTCGCTTCCGATCCGGACGCGCGCATCTTCCCCCAGTGTTTGGGGAAACCGGATAAGAAAAAACCCAATCTTTCGACCACCTACCTCCAACAGGTCGCGGTCCAACACGAGAATGTTCTCATTGTTCAGATGAACCGGGCGGTCCCGGCAAACACCGCGATCCGAATTTTCTTTTCTGATGGGATGAAGGAGCGGTTGGTGGAGAAGGAGGGATGGTCGTTCCTCGAGGAGGGGGACTCGTATGTGGCGGTCCGGGTCAACTCGACATCGGAGGGCTGGTTACCGGGCGCGGCGACATGGGATGACAATTTATTTCTTCGAGCGAGCGAGCCTTATGCGCCTGTCCTCTTCATCACGGGAAGGAAAGCCCGCTTTCCTACCCGTGAGGCATTCGAGAACTGGGTGGTTGCGCAAAAGGGGGAGATCACCGAGGGGGTGCTCAGATTCTCTTTCCGTGATCGGGGGGGAGATTCGAAGGATCTTCAAATGTTCCTCAATGAATCGCGATTACCGGAAATCAATGGCACCCCAATCAATCTCTCACCCGAGCGGACCTATGATTCGCCATTCTTTCAGACTGGCCCCGGGAACAAGGAGATATTCCTGCATTTTCAGGGAAAATCTTTGGTTTTCACCCAATAATCCCTAGATTTCTTTGCAACCTCCGCCATAGAGAACCCATCACCCTAGGATTGGGTGTGTAATGGTTTATTACACTAAGAATTAAAATGGCAAATCCGGCCAGACCCTTCGTTACCCTATCAGAACGAAATTTAACGGGCCGACACGAAGAAGCGGCTCAACAAAGAAGAAGAAAACGGAGGATCAGATCATGAAAAATCTCAAAACCACTTTCGCCATCGCCGCAGTCGCCTTCTCGATGTTTGCATTTGCCCCAGCCCAAGAAGCCCAAGCCGGTCATCACAGGAATTTTAACCTCTCTTTCGGACATGGCGGCACCAACTTCAGTTACGGTCATGGCCACGGTTACAACCACTACAACTACCATGCTCCACGTTGCGGCGGGTACTATCACCCCGGTCGCTATGTCTACCACCAGGGTCAGGCGGTCAGACATGGGAATCACTATCACGCGACCCCCGGACACTTCGATTACATCCCCGGACACATGCACTACTAATCCGGATCAATAATCTCCCTAACCCCATTCATCTCTGCTTTTCGGCCCTCCACCATCCCTGGGGGGCCCTTTTTTTACAATAGCCGTTCCGGTTTTTCGGACATCCGGCCAAAGAAAAATCTTGCCTGGCGTAAGAGACGAACCAATACTTTGAACCTTAAGGAAGGGCGAACCACCGCACACAGGGGTACAATGTATGAGGTCCCTCATTCACCTTCGTCGGCGGACGAAGTATCGTTGTTCTTTGGAACCGGAAGTTCTACGCTCACATCCACTTCGTTGAAGAATCCGAATCCATTGTTCCCCCATACACGAATTTCATAGATCTCCCCAGGCTCGAGGAAAATCGCCGAAACACCATCACCTTTGAAGTCCCAGTACTCGTTTCTTGCAACGGTTTTTCCTTGCTCACCGGAGTAGATGGCAAAGTTGTCGGCGTGAGATCCGCTTCTGCGTATGGCCCAAATGAGCGGTGTTGATTCTCCCTGCTTGAGAATTCTCACCTCGCTTAGCCCTATCCAGTATTCGAGATATCGGTTTCTAAGCTCTACGTGATCAACGTGCTGCGTGACCACTATGGATGGTGGGGAGAAACGGTAATACCCGAGGACAGTGGTTCCAACAAAAATTGCGAGGACGACAAAGACCAGACAGCACCCTCTACCAATGCTTACACCGTTATCTGAGGAATTCATTTTCTGTTTGGGGAATCATTGACCTCATTCTGGGTGAAGGGCCTCCGCCATAGTTCTTATCGACATTCTCCTGGATGGTAAATACCAGAGCCACACTATCAATCCTTCAATAGGACTTTGGATTCCTCCTTCCCAGATTATCTTGTCGAAAAGTAGGAATGAACAGCAAATAAGCCCCGAGGCATACCCTCCTTTGGCGCTTTTCAGAAACAAAACATTACACTCTGAAAAACTTTGGCAAATCTGGAAAGTTCCTTCGTTACCTTATCAGAACGAAATCAAACGGGCCGAAACGAAAAAACGGCTCGACAAAGAAGAAGAAAACGGAGGACACCATCATGAAAAATCTCAAAACCACTTTCGCAATCGCCGCAGTCGCCATCTCGATCTTCGCATTCGCCCCAACCCAGGAAGCACAGGCCGGAAAATTCAAATTCTCGTTGGGTCATGGTGGTAGCCATTTCAGTTACGGCCACGGTCACGGCCACAACCACATCGATATTCATGTCCCGGTCCGCACGAGTCACTACCACCCGCCGCAGAAGATCTGGGTCCCCGGTTACTACGTCGGCCATGGCTGCCACGCACACTGGGTCCCCGGCTACTACAAATATGTCGGCGGACACGTTCACTACTAAATCGAAAACACGAACTCCCTAACCCCAATCATCAATGCTTTTCGGCCCCCTCACCCGAGGGGGTCCTTTTTTTGAGTTCTCCCAGGTTAAAACTTTGGGTCGATGACAACGCCTATGGAGGGCGTATTGACCCGTTGGTCCGAATTTTGAGGTGACTCTTTCTAACCCATTCGTCTAATCCAATATCGAGTCGTAGAGAGACCATAACTCAACATTGAAAGGGAGCTCCGCTGGGGTAGGTGTAACAGTAGGGGTTGGCGTCGGAGTGAATGATGGAGTAGGGGTCGGTGTTGGTGTATTCTCAAAACCCGTTCCGGACAGCGATACATTAACCGTCCCTTCATCCGTGTCGTCGCTGGTGATGGTGAGATTGGCGTTTTTGGATCCGATCGAGCTCGGATCGAACGCGACCGATACAGTCCGGGTCGCCCCCGGGGTGAGTGGGTTTTCGCCACTGTCCGCCGTGATTGAAAACTCACCTGGATCCGTCCCGGTCAAAGCAACTTCCGATCCTATAAACGAGAGGTTTGCTGTCCCCGTGTTAGTGATGGTCACCTGCATTCCTGCCGTTGTGCCCGCGTTGATTTCCTGGTTGCCGAAAGGTAGTGGACCTCCGGCCACCTCGATCTCCTGATCGATTCCTGTTCCAGACAGAGCGACCTCCACGGTCGCCTCATCCGAATCGTCGCTGGTGATCGTCAAGGTCGCTGATTTGAGGCCCACCGAAGAAGGATTGAACGCGACTTGAACTGTCCGAACCTCACTGGGGGAGAGAGGATTCTCGCCGCTATCGGAGATAATCGAAAACTCGCTGGCGTCCGCGCCCGATAGTGAAACAGAAATGACCGATAAGTCTGCTGTTCCCGCGTTCGAGATGGTCACCTGCATTCCTGCTGTGGCGCCGTCATCAATCTCTTGGTTCCCGAAGATGAGCGATGGATTGGAGGAGAAAAGATAAGCCCTCCCGGCTCCATCGGGACTCGCGCCAGGATCTTCAAACCTGGCTCCGACTAAGACCTCCGCGAGACCGTCGCCGTCGGCGTCCGATACCTCGGACACCGAAACTCCAAATTGACCGCCCGACTCCTCATTGGCGGAGACCAGTATCCGAATGAGGGCGCCGGACGAGCCGTCGTAGATGTAAGCCCTCCCCGCCCCGGAAGGGCTCGTTCCGGGATCTTCCGAGCGCGCACCAATGACGACATCACCTCGACCGTCGCCGTTGATGTCCGAAACCCCGGACACCGCAATTCCCAATTCGCCACCGGACTCTTCATTGGGAGAGACCAGTGTATGAATGAGGGCGCCGGTTGAACCGTCGTAGATATAAGCCCTCCCAGCCTCGGAAGGGCTGGCGCCAGGATCTTCACGCCAGGCCCCAATGACGACATCCCCCCGGCCATCGCCATTGACATCCACAACCCCGGACACACGATTTCCAAACTGGCCACCCGACTCCTCATTGGGGGATATCAGCGTATGAATGAGGGCGCCGGTCGAGCCGTCGAAGATGTAAGCTCTACCAGCAGCAGGAGGACTCCCGCCAGGATCTTCAAAGCGGGCACCAATAACGACGTCCCCTCGGCCGTCTCCGTTGACATCCGGAACTCCTCCCACCCAAACTCCAAACCAGCCCGCCGACTCCTCGTTGGGAGAGACCAGCGTATGGAGCAGGGCACCGGTCGAGCCGTCGAAGATGTAAGCCCTACCAGCTTCCGAAGGACTCCCGCCGGGGTCTTCAAAGTAGGCGCCAACTACCACATCCCCGTGGCCGTCTCCGTTGACGTCCGAAACGCCTGTCACCGAAACCCCAAAATTTCCATCGACCTCCTCATTGGGAGAGACCAGAGTATGAAGCACGGCGCCGGTCGAGCCGTCGAAGATGTAAGCCCTACCAGCCCCGGAAGGACTCCCACCAGGGTCTTCAAAGTAGGCTCCAACAACGACGTCCCCATTGCCGTCGCCGTTGACATCCAAAATCCCAGACACCGATTGGCCAAAACGGCCTCCAACTTCCTCGTTGGGAGAGGCGAGAGAATGGAGGAGCGCTCCGGTCGCGCCGTCGTAAACGTACGCCCTCCCCGCATCGGTAGGACTTCCGCCGGGATTGTCCGACCGCGCTCCGACGACGACATCCCCGCGACCGTCTCCGTTAACGTCCGGAACCCCCGACAAGTACCATCCGAAATCTCCATCAACCTCCTCGTTCGGGGATTCGAGTTCGATGGGATCTCTGATTACATCGATCTCTTGATCGATACCGGTACCGGACAAGCTAACATTTGCTGTCGCTTCATCGGTGTCGTCACTTGTGATGGTGAGGCTGGTGCTTTTGGACCCGACCGAGTTTGGATCGAAGACAACCGTGACCGTCCGAGTCGCCCCCGAAATGAGGGGATTCTCACCGCTATCCGCCGCAATTGCGAATTCGCTTGGATGCATCCCTGTCAGAGCGACTTCCGACCCCGTAAACGTGAGGTCCACTGTCCCCGTGTTTGTGATGGTCACCTGAATCCCCGCCATGGGGCCGTCGTCGATGTCCTGGTTTCCGAAGGCGAGTGGACCTCCGGTCACATCGATCTCTTGGTCGATTCCTGTTCCAGACAGAGCGACCTCCACAGTTGGCGCAATCCCGTCGTCGCTGGTGATCGTTAGACTGGCCGATTTAAGTCCGACCGATGAGGGATCGAACGCGACTTGGACCGTCCGAGTCGCCCCCGAGGTAAGAGGATTCTCACCGCTATCCGCCGAGATTGAGAATTGGCTTGGATGGATCCCAGTCAGGGCGACTTGTGACCCGGTAAACGAGAGATCCGATACACCCGTGTTCGTGATGGTCACCTGCATCCCCGCTGTGGGGCCATCGTCGAGATCCTGGTTTCCGAACGCGAGTGGGCCTCCGGTCACATTGATCTGCCGGTCGACTCCTGTTCCGGATAGAGCGACTTCCACGGTTGCGTCATCCGCGTCGTTACTAGTTATGGTCAATGTGGCGGATTTGAGTCCTACGGTTGATGGATCAAACGCCACCTGAACCGTCCGTGTCGCGTTGGGTGTAAGCGGGTTTTCTCCGCTATCCGCGCTCAGTACAAAATCGCCCGCATCGGCCCCCGTTAGGGCGATCTCCGCTCCCGTAAAGGTAAGGTCGGCGGAACCGATATTCGAAACGGTAACAACGATCGCGGCGGTTGGTCCCCCATTGATATTCTGGTCCCCGAAGGCTAATGGGCCTGGAGGGTCGACCCACACTTCGGGCGAAGGTATCGAGGAGAAAAAGTAAGCCCTCCCGGCGCCATCGGGACTAGCGCCAGGATCTTCATGCCAGGCTCCAACCAATGCTTCCTCGAGTCCGTCGCCGTCGGCATCCGGAACACCGGACACCGAAACCCCGAACTGGCCGCCCGATTCCTCGTTGGCGGAGACTAGCGTCTGAAGGAGGGTGCCGGACGAGCCGTCGTAGATGTAAGCCCTCCCCGCGTTGGACGGACTCGTTCCGGGATCATCCGATCGCGCTCCAACTACCACATCCCCGCGTCCATCACCGTTAAAGTCCGAAAGGCCGGAAACCGCATTTCCGAATCGGCCACCCGGCTCCTCGTTGGGAGAGACCAGCGTATGAAGGAGTGCGCCGGTCGAGCCGTCAAAGATATAAGCCCTCCCAGCCTCGGAAGGGCTAGCGCCAGGATCTTCTTGCCAGGCTCCAATGACGACATCCCCGCGGCCGTCTCCATTGACATCCGAAACTCCGGACACCCGAACTCCAAACTGGCCTCCCAACTCCTCGTTGGGGGAGACCAGCGTATGAAGCAGGGCGCCGGTCGAGCCGTCGAAGATGTAAGCCCTACCAGCCTGGGAAGGACTCCCGCCGGGGCCTTCAAGGCGGGCGCCAACGACAACATCCCCGCGGCTGTCTCCGTTGACGTCCGAAACTCCGGACACCCAAACTCCAAACCGGCCATCAACCCCCTCGTTGGGGGAAACCAGGGTATGAAGCAGGGCGCCGGTCGAGCCGTCGAAGATGTAAGCCCTACCAGCCTGGGAAGGACTCCCGCCGGGGCCTTCAAAGTAGGCACCAACTACCACATCCCCGCGGCCGTCTCCGTTGACGTCCGAAACGCCCGTCACTGAAACTCCGAAATTTCCATCAACCTCCTCGTTGGGAGAGACCAGCGTGTGAAGGAGTGCGCCGGTCGAGCCGTCGTAGATATGAGCCCTCCCCGCATCGGAAGGACTCCCACCAGGATCTTCATAATAGGCTCCAACAACGACATCCCCTCGGCCGTCGCCGTTGACATCCGAAATCCCAGACACTGATTGGCCAAAATTTCCCGTATCTTCCTCGTTGGGGGAGACCAGCGTATGAAGGAGCGCCCCGGTCACACCGTCGTAAACGTACGCCCTCCCCGCATCGGTAGGACTTCCGCCGGGATCATCAGACCGCGCTCCAACAACGACATCCCCGCGGCCGTCTCCGTTAACATCCGGAACCCCGGACAAGTGCCACCCGAAATCTCCATCAACCTCCTCGTTCGGGGATACAAGTTCAACGGGGTCCGCCTGGACCGATCCGAGCGCCGAAAGAAATGCGAATAGGAATGAAACCTGAAGAATGAGTGTTAAACTTTTGGCAGCCACTAATCTTACTCCTCCATCTTTGGCAAGGCATGAACCGGGGTTTAAACTCACTGGCGGTTTGTTCCACATCCTCCGGCCCTATGGGAGAGCTCTTCGGGGTTGATAGCGCGCCATCCTCCACCCTCGACAAGAATTTACCGATGGCTTGCCATCTCCTCCGAACTTCTGATTTAAGATCCTAGCATGAATTCTAGAAATATTTACATCTTTCTTGAGAATTTTTCCTGGGTACTCTAAAGAATGCTTTTTCAAATGTAACATAAAATCGACTATGTCCATGAAACCCGTCGTTTCGAATAGCCATGTCGGCCGTGAAATCCAACAAACTGTAGAGAATCAGAAGAAGAAACAATTCTACGCGGGGAGACATGGATCTGTTGACCTCGATCTTTTTTGGATTTTACCACCGGTACATTTCTCTGCCTTTTTCATTGATCTCTGTTCGGCTTCCTCCTTCCTTTCTATCCCTTCCAGTGTGAGCCACCTCCGATCCCATTCATTCCGCCGATTGTTTTTCCACGTCTCAGCGTTCTCCCATCGATAGCGTTTAATTCGCTCTACGCCAGCGGACGTGGCTCCTTGTCTAGGTCTTGTTCCACCCGATATAGCGATCCCAATTTTATCAACTAAAACTGCAAATGGAGGAAGCAGAAAATGGAAGAACGAAATCAGCGTTTGGAAAAAAGGATCGGAGTAGTCCAATTCACTTTCTGGCAAGAGATGAAGTAGGTAAAGAAACCCACGAATCAAAGCGGAAAGGACTTACTTTAGTAACATAACATTACATATTATAAAATTTTGGCAAATCCTGGCAACCCGATCGTTACCCTATCAGAACGACATCAAACAGGCCGGAACGCAGAAGGGCCTGACACAAACAAGAAAAAAACGGAGGACACGACCATGAAAAATCTCAAAGCCACTCTCACAATCGCCGCAGTCGCCATCTCGATCTTCGCATTCGCCCCAGCCCAGGAAGCCCATGCCGGAAAATTCAAATTCTCGTTGGGTCATGGTGGTAGCCACTTCAGTTATGGCCACGGTCACGGTCACAACCACATCGACCTTCATATTCCCAGCTACGGCCATAACCACCACAACCACGGTTACCAAGTCTGGATCCCTGGCTATTACGTCGGCCACGGTTGCCACGCACACTGGGTCCCCGGTCGCTACGTGACACGGTACTAACCATAAACAATCTCCCTAACCCAATCATCTCTGCTTTTCGGCCCCCTCACCCGAGGGGGCCCTTTTTTTAATCATCGCGATTCTTCGAACCCTGCGTTCTCCTGCCCGGTCGATATCGGTCGACTGTGTGAGCCAAGACATCTTCCCAATAAAACCAGGCGGGTTTGAATTTCTTTTCGCTCAACAATTTGGCCTGGTCGAAGAAATGGGGGGACCCCGGGTCTCCGCTCTGACCATAGTGGAGGTAGGACCCAGTTTGAATCTTATCTCCGAACGAAATCGCGGCCATGTACGACGCGCCCACACAGGCGTACTGCTTTCTACGATTTGGTTGATCCAGAACTGGCGGTGTGTGGTAAACAGTCATCGCGACACCGAGAGGGCCGCGGACTCCCACTTGAGGGAGACTCGGTTTGGTGTCATCGAAGGGGACATACTCGGGTCCCGGGCAGTTGGGCCACCTTTGAAGCCGGAAAATTTCCCCGTACGGAATCTTCCAATCGCCATAAACCGCGTGGAGCGTTTTCGCTGCCTTCACCAATCCTCGAAACCTCGCTTCGATGCTCTCTTCGTATTCCTGATTCATCGTCTCAGAAGGATACCCGCGGCCATAGAGCTCCTCGTACCAAGCAACGCACAGGGTGGTCGCGGTCGAATCCGCACGGCTCTCGCAATCCCAAGCGAGGAGATGATCGAGGAAGGGTTTCACCTCATGGGCGAGTTCGGGATGGGTCTCGTTCAGTTCTTCGAACCACCGTTCATACCTCGGAAGCTCAGTCATGGGCCAATAGAGTTGCGTGTCATAACAGAGGTTCTGCCAATTATCGAAAGTGACATCCGTCGCATTCCTGAGTAACAACCGCGACATCTTTGCGCGACGTTTATCCGAGTGCTTATCCTCGGCGAGATAAGAGGGGAAATCGTGCATCGATGGATTCCCATCGTCCGTGGTGGTGAATGGAGACTGGTTACAGTTTTGGACGAAACCTGAGATCGGGTTCAGAACTTGAGGGAGTTCCTCGATCGGATGGAACCCGTTCCATTCGTTCTCCGAATTGGACCCATCGACGGGCTCAGTCCAGTCGACCTCTTCGTTTCTTCTCGGAACAGTGCCCCCATAGAGGTAAAAGATGTTGCCATCGACGTCGGCGTAGACGGTGTTAAACATCTGCATCTGCAGCATCGATTGCGCCTCGTACCACTCATCGAAATTTTTGGCCTTGGTCATCGCGATGTATTGCTTTGTCCGGTTGCCGTCATGGAGCTTTGGAATCTTGACTGCGAGAAACTGTTCATCGTCTTCTCGCGCGATGATGGGACCAAAATGGGACTTACGAAAAGTGTAAGTCTTTTCCTGAACTCCTTGCTCGGTGACATACTGCAATGTGTCTTCCCAAGATTCCGCCGTCCGGTAGCCATCGTCATATCTGTAATTTAACGGCTCCTCCGGATCGTCGAAGGTGAGACGATAGACATCGGCCACATCGGGATCGTTCACTGTATGAGCCCAACCCAGATATTCGTTGTGACCCATCGAGGGAAACGGGCCCCCGGGGAAGGTGCAGCCCGAAAAATTCCAACCCTCATCGCTGACCACATGCATCTCGGTAAAACTTCCGGTCCCATACCAGGGCTGGTGGGGGTTGATGAACAGCATCGCGGCCCCTTCCTGTGTCTTCTCGCCGGAAATCGCCCAGGCATTCGAACCGGTGGCGGCGGCCATCTCCTCGAGCATCGGTTCCAACCCACCTTTGGGAGCATGGGCGCGACCGAGCATGCGTTGAAGGATCATGAACCGCTCATACTGGATGAGATAATGCGGTTCGAAGTGGTCGATAATTCTCGGAGAAACTTCGGGATGGGTTTCCAAATAATAGTTGTAACCGGCAGCGTATGCATCGCAGACCATTTTCCTTTGAGGGTCCGCGATTGCGTATGTTTCCTTGGCCATCCGTTCGATCTCGAATAAGGCGTGGATACGGTCTGATTCCAATCCTTTTTCCCCATACGCCAGGCCATACTTCCCTATGCAAAAGAGATAAGTGTCCTCCACCTGCCAGAAATAATCCTCGCACTGGGCATAGGCGACCGCAAAAATGACGCTTTCATCAGTCTTCCCATTGATATGGGGGACGCCCCATTCATCTCGAAAAATCTCAACCTGCTTGGCGAGCTCGGCGGGCGGGGATGCTGAGGCATAACCGGGGATCGAAATCACAATCAAGACCAAAATGACTTCTTTGAACATTCAATACTCCTTTTTGGAACATCGCAGCCAATGAAATCCGCATTTGGGAGAACCAGAATACTCGTTTCATAGGTCTGCTGCTACAAAGAATGTGGCGAATATTCAAAGTTTACGAGCGATTACGTAATGTATCATTACACAGCGAAAAATTTTGGCAAATCCTCGCAAGCCGTTCGTTACCCAATCAGAACGAAATCAAACAGGCCGGATCGCTGGAAGGCCTGACAAAAAAACACGGAGGACACAATCATGAAAAATCTCAAAACCACTTTCGCAATCGCAGCAGTCGCCTTTTCGATCTTCGTATTTGCACCCGCACAGGAAGCCGAAGCCGGAAAATCTAAGTTCAAAATTAACCATGGGGGCGCTCATTTCGGCCACGGTCACGGCCACGTTCACCATCGTGGTCACTATCACCCCGGCAAGCGTATCTGGGTTCCCGGTTATTATGTTGGACATGGCTGCCACGCACACTGGGTGCCCGGATACTGGAAGTACACCCCAGGACACATTCACTACTAAATTTAAACCAGTCTCCCCCTGACCCCTTCATCTCCGCTTTTCGGGTCCCCCCTACCCCGGGGGGACCTCTTTTTGTTCACCGGCCGATCTCTTCCCCTTCGCCTATTTCTCCTTAGAATTGCCCTTATGCCGCTTGATCGCAGAAAGTTGGAAAGATACTCGATTCATGACCGTCCTTCCTTGGTGACACCCAGTGCCTTCGCAAAAGAGTGTGTCCCCGGGAAGAGTTTTGAGGAATTTCTCCAATCCCTACCAAATTTCCTTCAAGCCAACGGCCTCCTGGACCTCATCGATTGTGTTGTGGGCGCGGTCCAAAAGGACAAACCCATCCTGGTTCTTTATGGCGCACATGTGGTGAAAGTGGGCCTTTCACCTCTGTTTTGTCAGGCCTTATCCGAAGGATGGGTCACCTATGCCGCCACGAATGGTGCGGGCACCATCCATGACCTCGAGCTTGCGAGGTTCGGGCGGACCTCGGAGGATGTGGCGGCATCTCTCGACGATGGGTCTTTCGGCATGGCGCGAGAGACCGGAACCGAATGGAACGAAGCGGTGCATGAGGGTTCGGTGGCGCAAATCGGTCTCGGCGAGGCGGTTGGGAGGTGGATTCTTTCCCACGATGGTCAGACCAAAGGAGATTCCATCCTGGCCACTGCCAATGAACGGGGTCGCCCAGTCACGTCGCATGTGGCGATTGGCACCGACATCACCCATTCGCATCCGGAAGCGAACGGGGCCGATCTCGGGGCGACTTCGTATCGGGATTTTGAAAGGCTCTGCGAAAGAGTCATTGAACTTCATGAGGGCGGGGTGGTCATCAATATTGGGTCGGCAGTGATTCTTCCGGAGGTTTTCCTGAAGGCGCTTGCGGTCGCGCGAAACCTTCATGGACCTGTCGAATCCTTTACAGCCGCTAACCTTGACATGAATCGCCACTACCGTCCCTTGCAAAACATCTTGAACCGTCCCACTCAAAAATCGGGGAAGGCATTGGAAATCATCGGACCGCATGAAATCCTTGTTCCCATGCTTTTTCAGGGGGTTTGTGAACGTTTGGGTAGTTCCGCTGAGTAAAGGAAAACCGCTTGCCAAAATTTTCTAGGATTCCTGGTTTCATTTATGGTAAAATAAAAATCACCCAAAAAGAAATCGATCATGTGTCAGCCGGATCCGATCTTAGGTCACCCCCTTGGGAGACACGGCAGACCAATCGAAGGAGGATGCCGTGCGCACAATCAGAGATATCATTGATCACCGTGAACCCTATTCGGCAGATACGGGATGGTCTATCAAAAGAGTGGTCGACTACCTTTGCGAAAGAAAGATTGGGGCGGTTGCCATTCAAGAAGCCGGGAAAGTGGTCGGAGTCTTTTCGGAGCGAGACCTTCTTCACCGGGTGGTGCATGTCGGATTAGACGTGGAGAAAACCATGGTCAGCGATGTCATGTCCAAAGGGGTCGTCCAAGTCTCTCCGGATGAGGATTACCGAGTCGCCAAGGCCAAGATGTTCGAGAAAGGAATCCGACACTTGGTGGTCATCGACAGCGAGGAAAAACTTTGCGGCATGGTGGCCATGCGCGAGTTGGTCCAGGTTGATCTGGATGAATACCGAGACCTGGTTCAAAAGCTCAACGACCAATATTACCAGAGCGCACTCAAAGAGTAGTCCAGGAATATTGATCGTTCATGATTGCACGACCAAGTCACACGACCGTTTATTCCTCTATTGCCAACCGGAAACACTTTCTATGATATCGACCTGTGCCAACTTATCGATCGGAGTTCTGTTTAAATGAAATCGCTTTCCCTTGGATTGATTACTTTCGTTTTACTCACCCCATTCATACCGTGTGCTTCGGTAGAAGCCAAAGAAAAAGACCTTCGCGTTTATGACGGGGAGTTTTGCTGGCGGACGAGCCCGGAGCACATGGTGGGCGCCGAGTACCCCGGCGCTATCCTCGATCCGAATGTCGCCAACCGTTTTCGGAAAGCGGCTCTCGATTATCCAGAGGCGGGAGCCGAGCTCATTCTGGTCAATCTCCAGGAACCCGGCCAACGCTTCTATGCCCCCGATGGAAAGAGCACCTCCCATGAAAAAGCCGACCTGTTGGCCAAGCAAGTTGAGGCGATACGCTATTTCAGTGGGACTCCGCTGATCACCCTTTTCGATCCAGACCCCTCGTGCCGACTCGAATCGGAGGATGCCTATCTGGAAGCCGCGAAATGGGTCATCGAAGCCCTTCGAGAGGAACTTGGGTTTATGGTTTGTGTGACCGATCGATGCGATGACCCGGGATGGGGCCAGGGCGACCCGGCCCTGTACGACATCTCGCTGGTGGACGCGATTGCTGGAGCGGTCGAGGAAGCGAGCCCGGGCCGCATCGTGGTCGCGGGCGGCGATTCGGCGGATATCCTCGAAACCCTGGAATGGAACTCACCCAACATCGACGCCTTAATCAGACGGTCATCGAAATTCGAGTACGGAGAGGGAAATCTCTCCTTTGGTGAGAAGCCGATCATCGAGGTGGTGGACTACCGTAATGTCACGGAAGAAGACATTCACAAAGCGTGGAAGCGTGTCCTTGAAGACGGCCGTTATGCTTGGGTGTTGAGCACCGAGGAGGATGGACCCGACCCCGACATGCTGGATCTCCTGAAGAAATCCACCAACAGTTTTCAGATCAAGCGTTCGGGCGCGGTTCCCCCCGACCCGGAAGACACCTTCTCGCTGGAAGAGGGCGAGAAGGAAGAGGGGTTCCTCTCTCTTTTCAACGGAGAAAATTTGGATGGATGGGTCGCCAACTCCGACGAGGCGAATTTCGGGGTCCATGACGATTACATCTCAGTGGATAAGAAGTCGGGTGGATGGCTTCGGTCTTATTACAAGTACGATGATTTCGTCTTCCGCTGCCAATACCAGATCAAAGAGAAACAGAACAGCGGTCTCCACATCCGCGCGCCATTAAACGGTAGAAACTCCCGAGTCGGATTTGAGTTTCAGATCATGGGGGACCCCCTCGATTCGCAACCGAGCAAGGGCGGCAACGGTTCCATCTACGATGTGAAACCCCCCGACGAAATGCGGATGCGCCCTTATGGCGAATGGAACGATGTCGAGATTCGTTGCGAAGGGTCGCGGGTGAAAGTGGTTTGGAATGGCGGAGTCATCCACGATTTCAGCTACGCCGATTTTCAACGGATGGAGCATCGTAAACAGAGCGGCTACATCGGACTTCAGGACCACGATGGTTCGGTGAAATTCCGGAAGATCCGAATCAAGCCCCTGGGCAAGAATCCCCACAAAAGCTAGCGAGATTGTGGGGGGAGCACAGGACGGACAATGGATCGTCCGACCCCATCGGGAATCCCGCCCTGCTTCCAGATATTTCCGCGACTTCGTGTTCCATTGGTGGGAGAGAAGACGCAATGTGCAAAGGGGGTTTCGCTTTCACCTCGCATGGAATCGGCAAAAGCGGTGAAGGCTCCCTCTGGTCCGTTGCTCGAAAGCAGATACCAAAATGAATCTGTGGGGGAGGCGGTCTCGTTATTGGCTTGAATAAATCCATTCGGCCGGACAGGCCAATAACGGTAGTGAGTATAAAAGCGGTTATCTGTGAATGGGTCGGGTAGTCGCGCGGGGTCGATATAAGTTACTGGGGTGGTCAGGTTGTTCAGGCCACTGGGCACCCAATCTGGTAGACTCTGGTTCTTCGTCCTCATTGGATAGAACCCGAAATCAAGATAGTAGGATTCGAGGGCGATGGTGAGCGAACGGAGTTCGGCATATGCTTGTAGAGAGCGGGCGCGGATCAGAGCATCCATGTAATTGGGGAGCGCGATGCTGATCAGGATGAGGATGATTGCGATCACGACTAGAAGCTCGACCAGTGTAAACCCGTGACGCCGCCGCAGAGATTTCATAACAATTTATATTGTTGATTATTAGAGCGAAAAAAGCAATGAGAATTTTACTAGGAATTACCGGAGGTATTGCGGCCTACAAATCGCCCAAACTCGTATCGCTATTTAGAGATCGAGGGGACGAGGTCCGTGTAATCGCGACTCCCAATGCAGCCCAGTTTGTCAGTCCCCTGACTTTGGGGGCCCTTTCGGGATTTCCAGTTCTGACCGACCTTTGGGAAGGGGTCGGCGATTACGAGATGAATCACATCCGTCTCCCGGAATGGGCCGATCTGTTTCTTGTTGCTCCCGCAACTGCCAACTTTCTCGGCAAAGCCGCCAACGGAATCGCCGACGATTTGGTGTCCACAACTTTTAACGCGGCCGGGGTGGGTGAATCCGGTGCTTGCCCCATTGTCCTCGCTCCAGCCATGAACACCCGAATGTGGGAGCATCCCGCCACTCAGAACAATTTGAGCCAGTTAATTGATTGGGGGATTCAAGTGATTCCTCCAACTTCGGGACGATTGGCTTGCACGGATCAGGGCGAGGGGAGAATGCCGGAACCCGATGAGATTATGGATTTCGTGATCAAATTGGGCGATTGAATCTGGGTCTTTTTTGGAACCCACCTTCTCGACGTTGCTGTTGGGATAGCTTAGAGTTGATTTTTCAGCAACCCTCCAATAATGGGCGTAGACCAGAGAGGGGCCGTTGCGCATTGACACCCGTCGGAGGCGTAACGGACTGGTCTACGCCTTTAGAATGGTTTAGGTTTTGCCATGCCCGTATCTTCTCCCAACAATTCGGATCCGGTCATTCAGGTTTGTGAACACTGCCTTTACATTTATGGTTGGCAACGAGGTCAAGGGCATACCGATTCGCAACGGGTCTCGAAACTACGTCCTCCCTACCCATGTCCTCGTTGCGGCTATCTCCAAGAAGAATCCAAGCGAAAGCGAATCAAAAGTAACCAACGCAAGTACTTCATCTGGTTAGCCACGCTCTGTCTCTCAGTCCTTATCGTTACGTTTGCCGCCTCGGGTCTCAGCATGCAATGGGGTGTCCGCCCTTTTGGGCCGATCGCTGTTGGCGGCGCAATTCTGTTGGTCGCCGTGGGAATTTGGTCCGGCTTATATCGACATGTGATCGCAGAGGATCCGAATCACAACTTGAAAAGACGAAGAAAAGATGTGGCCGCCCTCAAGGAATCCGAAGTCCTCTTGAGTTACCAAGACCTAGCCAACATGTCCTCTGACCCTCAATCACTTCCAAGTCCGCCACAGTGGTCTTGGGAAGAAGCTGAGAAGAGGTATAGGGCGGAAGATCATAGAAGCGACTTCAAGAAGAGTGTCATTAGAGGGTTTATCTACGGTTTGATTCCCGCCATGATTTGCCTTGGGTCGGGTAAATTCTACTTAGACCTTACCCGTGGAGATTGGGAATACTCGAACCTCTATAATGGAAACCATGTCGAGCGGACTCATGCCATCGAATATCTGTGGAACCATGGAACGGAAAACCAAAAAGAACTGGTCGCACAATGGTTCTCCACCGCTAAATTGACCTCCCAAGAAGCGGATATTTATTTGATCCATTTGAAACCCATTCGAACTCATTTCTACCCGAAGATTCTTACTGGAATCCTTGCGATGCAATCGGGTGTACCCGGTCCTCAGGCTTGGGAGGTATTGAAGACCCAACCACACACTGTTGCCAATCGGGTAATTTATTACCTCGACAAAGGAGTGGGTGATCCCGCAAGAAACCTGGCGATACTCGCGAACCTGGATCCACAGACCCTATCCGATACCTTTGAACGCGAAATCATTGTGAAGCCAGAGCTCATCGATAAATTGGGTGACTACTCGACTCTCATGAAAAAGCATTGGCCGGTTATCGCACATGGGGTCCTGAGGTCTGCGGAAGGAGACCCCCGGCTCCAACTTCAAATGATCAATTCTTTCCTGAAGGTGGCTCCCGATGCACCTCTTGAGGATTTTCTACGAGGATCGTTGCGATCGCTGGGAAGTTGGGTTAACGAACCTGTGGCAAATGATCCAAAAGAATTCTTTAGAATTGCCATTCTGGATCCGCGCCCCGAATGGGTGGAAACTTTGTTCGAAGGGATCGCCTCGGCGACTGAGGACAGAATCCTACTTTCAACACAAGCCGGAGATGCTATCGGATCACTCGGTCCTGAAGTTGCCCAAACAGCCCTCGATCCAATGTTTGGGTCCGCGGATGAACTCCGGTGGATCAAACTACGAATTAAAGGAAGGCATCGACCCATTGCCGCCGCCTCCCACTGTGCCGTCCTCATCGACGATTTTCTTGACCGAAATTGGGGGACTCTAACCCCCGAGGTTTTAGCCGAACAAAACCAGATGAAAACAGAGCTAACCGATACGGCACAAACACTTCAAGGGATACCGCTGGATGAGAATTGGGTTCTTCAATGTCGGCGAGCCTACAAGATTCAGGATTCTGAAGTCCGGCATGAATGGGCCAAACTCCTTGGAAATGCTTCCCCTGAGTTGCTTCTTGAAGCCTTCAGTCCAATGAATGGAGCTGCCAGAAGTTTTCACCAGTGGGAAGTGGATTCACTCATTGAATCGATAGCCGAGAACCCAACTGCAACCATGGGGGATATTGCAAGATTACTTCCCCTTCCTGGTGAAGAGAGCGATCGTCATATGTCTTCTGTGGTGAAATACGCGCTGCTCGATTACATCAGGAAGGCGGGGAGCTCGGCAATTATCCCCATACTCAAACCGATTACTCTCGACGATTCCACAGTGAAACATTCACCCGAGGGCATCGGTGAAGCGAGCGAGACAATCCGGATCGGGGATTTTGCGAAACAAGTCATTCAGAAGTTGGAAGAAGATACTCGATAATCCAGATGGGTTGGCCAATCCATCTGGTAAATGCCGTCCATTTCATTTCGTCTGATCGCTGGCGATTCTTCGACGGTCACTTCATCGTTCGACCAGACGAAGCCCGGTGTCTATCATTTCATAGTTCCTACCGCATTCCACACACTCGCGGATATCAAAGAGTGCGGAACCGCATTCGCATACCCAGCCCTGATGTCGCGCTGGATTTCCATAAACCATTTCATGGGCTCGAACCGAGTGGGTGAGAGTCGAACCTGCCCCCACTACCGCATAGGCGCCAATGATGTGACCGCAAAGGATGGTGGAATTGGCCCCGATTGAGGCCCCTCTTCCCACCTTGGTCTGTAAGATCTCTTCGGTTTGAGGGGGGTGCGAGAATGCCCGTGGGTTTGGATAGTTGGTGAAGACTGCCTGAGGACCGACAAAAACGTCCTCGGCAAGGTACACTCCCTCCCAGATATAAACGCCATTCTCCAAGTGGATGCCATCGTTCAAGTGAACTCCATCTTGGATGTGGCACCCCTGACCAATCACACAGTTCTTTCCGATATGGACATTCTGTCCTACATGACTAAAGGGACCAATGCTCGTATTGTCCCCTATCTCATCAGTCTCCACGATGGAACTTGGATGAATGCTTACAGTTGATACTCGGTTCAATTGTCCCCCCCCTTTGATCCCTACGGGCGTTCTCCCTCGCGATTTCCTCCGATCAGCCCCCCTCAAAGAAGAAACCGCTTTCGTAAAATCACGAAAAGTGGCGATGCTTTATTGTAGTACAACTAATAGTTTTGTTACAGTGGTTTCAACAAAAAACTTCAATTCGATGTCGAATCCCCGCCCAGTCTGAGTGGGTGTTCAGACTGGGCGGGACCGAACGCTTAAGTTGTTTCAAGGAATACCTTGGAGAACAGGTATCCCTGCTTGTCCAGCGCTTCATCGCCCCGAAAGTTGTCGTCCTCGAGTTCAATACTCACGATTCCCTTCCAATCGGCCTCCTTAAGGATCTCGAAGACCTTCACCCATCGGGTTTCGCCATGACCCGGTATGGTGTACCGCCAAAACCCTTCACCAAAATTCGGAATGGGTTTGAACGCGGGCAACTGGTGGTAGCCATATTCATAGATCGCTTCCGGGAAAGTCTCTGTATCCTTGCCATGAACATGACCGACATGCGGAAGGAACTCCTCGAGGAAACGAATATGATCGATGCCCATGCGAATGAGGTGAGAGGGATCGTAGTTGACCCCGATGCCTGAGTTTCCGATGTCCTGAATGATTCTTCGGTAGGTCTCCGGGTTGCAACAGAGGTTGGCGTAATGAGGGTCTATTCCCGGCCAGCCTTCAATGACAATCTGCGATCCGACTTCGTGAGCGACGCCCGCGAGTTCGCCCAGAGTCTTCAGCGCGAGATCGTAATTCTCCTGTCTTGTTAATTCCTTGTTCTTCGGAATGACCGCAGAGAATAGGAGATGCAGGTCCTGGTCGGCCAAGTGTTGAATGTACTCTTTATTCTTTTCAGTGACCGATTTCCTCTCAGACTCATCGTCCGAAAGTAGGAGCCCCATATCGAGGAGATCGCAAGTCCCGATCGCGACTCCCTGGTCACGAATAATCTTGATGTCTTCATCGGTGGCGGCCCCGAGGTCAACCGCCGCGAACCCATTTTCTTCGGCGAACTTGGCTACCTTCTGGGCATCGCTTTGCCAGCCTCCTCCACGGCGAAAGCCGATGGGATAATTACCAGTGTGTGTGGGCATGTCTTTCAAATCCTCCGCTGCTATGAATGAAAGGAGGGAGAATACACAGATGGCCGGAGGATGCGAAGGGTGACCGGAGGGCGATCCCGATCCGATCCTTCCACCGGGATTCCTAAAACATCATGTATAGGAAAGGAGAGATCGTGGCTGAAGAACTGGCGAAGGCCAGAAGGACTCCCAAGCAAACAAGAATTGCAACGATCGGCGCGAGCCAGAATTTCTTCCGGAATTTCAAGAACTCCCAATACTCGGCGAGGATCGCTTGGCGGCTCATTGTGGAGGCCCTCCTTAAGGTGAGACTCATAAAAGGGTACCTCGCGGCTCGACGATTGACAATCATTGATTGTTTGTCATCGGCATCGGGAAACGAGGGGGGGGGAATCGCCACCATTTGCTTTGTCGACATTCCGCAGAGCAATCAGAAAACTCGGGAAGTCGTCCTCGCGGAGCATATCTTCCAGATATTCCGCCGCGAATTCCGGATCTTTCAGATCCTCAAAGATCGAACTTTGTTCAATGGGTTTGGGTTTCATTTTGGTAGTGGCTCCATCGGTGATTTTGCTTCTGTGGCTGCTCACCCCTGTAATCTCCTCCGCCACTTTTCGGGATCGCGGGAATGGTGAAAGATCCCGTGTACGGTCACGGAATTTCCGTCAAACTCATAGAAGTCAGCGTAGGGAAACTTGTTGAGCAAGCCTCTCCTAAAGGAGAGGAAAACAGTCTGGTAAATCTCCGGATTCTGCTCAATGCGATCCGGGCAATCATCGACTGAAACCAGGAACGTTTCCCCCAAGCCTTCTCGCTGATCCTCGTACCAAGCGTATGCCTCGGCGATGTCTTGTTCGAATTCGGGTGCGAACCGGATTTTAACGGCCACTTCTCTGGCGAACTCTCTCCTTGATTTCTTCCCAGGTCGTTTCCGGAGCAGTGTGCCCCACGAGATTGGCCTTCCGCCGAAGCAACTCTTCTTTCTGCCAATCATGAACCGGAATCTCCTCGGGTCGACTGCATAAATCGTCCCAAAGATCCTCCACCAATTGGAGTTTCTGATCCGGATTCAGATCAAAGACCGAAGTCTTGTCTATCGCCATTGGTGTTCTCGTTTCACGGTATTGGTCCATTCATCTTGAGGTTAGTTCGGAGGTTCACGGTCCGCAACGTGTTGAAAAAGGCGCGACAATTGGGGATAGGGACTCATCCCTCCCTTCAAGCCGCTTCCTGACCGGGGTTGTCGGATGAAATGGAGAATCGAAGTCCCAACTGCTTGAGGATCGTCTGCAAGGTGCTGAACTTCGGATTCCCCGACTCGGAAAGGGTCTTGTACAGGCTTTCTCTTCCCAATTCGGTTGAATCCGAGAGCGCGGTCATTCCCCCATGCACCTTGGCGACATTCCGGAGAGCGATCAGAAAACACGGGAAGTCATCCTCGCGGAGCATTTCTTCCAGATATTCCGCCGCGAATTCGGGATCTTTCAGATCCTCAAAGATTGAACTCTCTTCGATGGGTTTCAGTTTCATTTTGATATTCGCTCCAAAGTTCTTTTGATTGTTCAATATCCCGCGTCTGCGAACTCTTATCCCCTCCAAGAAGTAAGATGACGACCTCATCTCCCTCGAAAGCGAAATAGACTCGGTATCCCGGTCCTTCAAATATTCTGAGTTCGTGGACTCCACCGCCGACCGATTTGAAATTCCTGAACCCCGGGTTTTGAAGGCGCGTCAGCTTGACCAGTATCGATTTCCGGCCTCTTCTGTCCTTCAGCCTCCGAAACCACGCCTCGAAAGGAGACTTGCCTACACTGGTTTCGAGAAGAAAAAGGAGACGTTCTTCCATCGGCGTAAGTGTATCCTGACGGATACTCGATTGTCAATACATATAAATCGGACGACTGTTGCGGATTGGGTAGGTGACTGAGGACGAAGGGATTCCTACTCAATTCGCGCCGAGAAAGGATTCGCGGCGCGGGTTCGCGAAATAAAATTTATAGGGGGAGGTATAGGTACGGCGAAGTTACGGTAGTGGTAGGGAAAACCAGCAGGAAGAGGACCAAGAGAAGAAGAAAGAATCCCAAGGCCCATAGGCACATTTTCTTTCGGTGTTTCAGAAACTCCCAGTATCCTGTTAGGTTCCCTTGACCAGCCACAACTCCGCTCCTTCCGATCAAAACAAAACGTAAATAAACGGTGCGATCGTGCCCGAGGTGTTGGCGAAGACGAGGAGGACTCCGAGGAAGAGGAGGATCACCACGATGGGCATGAGCCAGAATTTCTTGCGGTATTTCAAGAATTCCCAGTATTCTGTCACTATCGACTTACGACTCATCGTGCGGTGTCTCCATTGGAAATTGCCTCTCGTA
>JAJDBZ010000592.1 GCA_029261095.1 Candidatus Omnitrophota bacterium
CGCTCGACTCTTCCGAGTATCTCTTCCTCGGCGATTCTTGTCTCTTCGGTTGGGGTGTCGAAGAAGAAGAATCCCTCGTGGCTCGATTCGAGAAAAAGACCGGCGCGACCGCGCTCAACATGGGCCAGTCGGGTTATGGAAGCCTTCAACAATTCCTTCTTCTGAAGAGATCCCTCCCTACAATTCATCGTGAAAACCAAAAAGTGATGGTGATTGTTTATGACAACGACCCCGCCGATAATTGCCAACCGCTGTATAGCGCCTTCCCAACCATTCGAAACGTCAGCGAAGATTTTGTGTTCACCACCCCGGTCGAGGAGATGTTTCGTGCCTCCCAAAAAGCCCAAGAACCTTCATTCCTCAAATCGATATCACGTCTCTCTCTGATCGCGGATTTCTTGGTGAACCGCCTCGTTCCCTTCGAACCGCATTTCATCATCGACTCCGACCCACGGGTCGCGGACCTGGTCTCGGAGAATGGAATGGTGGCGACAGAGGAGGAAGGTTTTCGGTATTGCATGGAGCGATTCAAAGAATTTACCGAAAGTGAGGGGATGGATCTTCATGCCTTCTTCGCGCCACCGATACACCTTTACCAGGGGGATAAGGGCTCCCGTCTTCCCCTCTTCGACAAGGTCCTTGCCGAACTGGAGATCTCGCATTTCGATCTGACCCCCTTTCTGAACGAAGAAGATTTCTACCCGATCGATGGTCATTGGAAGCCGGGCGGGCATCGGAAGGTCACGAACGCCATTGTCGATTTTCTATTGCGCGCAGGAGAGATCGAACCTGCGACGGAATTGGAAAATTCCAATTCTCCTTGAGTCCGTGAATTTTCATTCCACATAGACCGGTTATTGACTTTTGTCGATAAATAGTCAATATTGTGAAATATTTCGGGTACACCTATGACGACCCAGCGAAAAAACCTCATCCTTCTGGTCGGCTCTGTCTGCTTAGGTTTGATGTTGGCGGAAGTGATCGCGAGGGGTTCGCTCTCCCTCGATTACCAGCGGGAAAGATACTACCGTACAAACACCTCTCTTCATATCAACCCGGAAGTGGCGGTATTTGACCCTCTGTTGGGATTCCGCTTCCGACCGGATGTCGATGCGGTCTTCGAAACGTCAGCGTTTTCAACTTCCGTTCAAACCAATTCGCGGGGATATTGTGACGATGAGTCCTCGCTGACAAATCCAGATTTTCTCATCTTGGGAGATTCGTTCTCCGCTGGCTGGGGAGTTGAGGGGGCGGAGCGGGTCTGTTCCCGGTTCGAGAAAATCTCAAACAAAAAAGTCTTGAACCTCGCGGTTCCCGGTTACAACACGATTCAAGAGGCACTTCTCATTGAACAGGAGTTCCCTTTTCTTAATGCGGAAGATCCGGTCGTCTTGTTGATGGTTCATGATAACGATCTTGTCGACAACTCGACTCCTTTATACAGCCCGTTCCCCACTCTTCGGAAAAAGGGCCCCCGACTCATTGTGACCGCACCGATCGAGGAGTGTTATCGAACGGCGCTGAAACAACAAACCCCTAACCTGATTCGATTTCTCCGAGGCCATTCTGTTGTTGCAGATCTCGCCGGCCTTTTCATCGACTCTGGAACTCCTCCCATTTTTCCCGATGCATTGGCCCCTATCGACATCTCATTCGAAGAGTATGGCGCGTCCCCCCCGGGTACGGAAAGTTTCGAATACGCCATGCGATATCTTCAGATGCTCCTTCGAGAGAGAAACTTACCCCTCTATGCATTCTACATCCCTCATGTGGATGAGCTGACAGGAAGAAAGAAGCCGCACTCTCCGGTGTTTGTCTGGGTCATGAAACAGCTGGGAATCACTTACCATGACTTTTCAAAAGACCTCGAGGCTGGAGATTATTACCTGGTGGATGGTCACTGGAAGGCGTCCGGTCATTCAAAAGCGGCGCATGCCATGGTAAAATTTCTGGAGAATGAGGGTGTGCTGGGATACATGGAAGAGCCCATCCGCTCAACCACAGTAGCGGTTAAGAATCGAAAGACAACCCGAGTAATAACTCCCACCGAATAGGTTGAGGTGGTTCATCAGGTGATAGAGTTTATAGATCTCCAACCGATCCTTTGAACCCTCTTCTAGAGGCCAGACTTCCTCATACGCTGAATAGAAATCTGAATTAAATCCGCCGAACAGCATCGTCATCGCGAGATCCGCTTCGCGCCGGCCATAGTAAGCCGCGGGATCGATCAAGACCGGCTCCCCATCGGAGTCGGCGAGGTAGTTCCCACCCCACAGATCGCCATGAAGGAGGCAGGGCGCCTCGTTCGGTTCGCCGATGATCTCCGGGAGGCGATTCATCAAACTCTCTCCCAACCGATCCATTGTGGGATCCGAGTAGCGATTTGTTCTGGCGAGTTCGAGCTGGAATCCGAGGCGGTGTTTGCGCCAGAATTCAACCCAATCCTCTTCCCACGCGTTCGGTTGGGGAGTGCTTCCCAAATAGTTGTCATGCTCGAACCCGAATCGATCGGCTTTGGATTTCAAATGGAACTCGGCGAACTGTCTCCCAAAAGATTCATGGAACCCGGCCTTTGGAGAACCCGTTGGGATGTATTCCATCACAATAAAGGGAGTGCCGCCGGGGCTCTCTCCACCCGCGCCGACCGGTTTCGGGACACGGATCGCGCCGACCTCGGCCATCTTCTCCAGCGCCTCCGCCTCGCGAGGGAACATGTGGGGAAGGGGATGCGGATTGGATTTCAGAAAGAATTCGCGGCCATCTTCGAGGAGGATCCTTTGAGCGTCGTTGATACACCCACCTCCCGATCGGCGTCCCTCTCGGATGCGAGAGGGTTTCCCGGTTCGGTCTGCAATCAGCGACTCGACATCATCGCGGAGACGAGGGTCCATGATCGCTATCCGTTTTTCGCCTGACCGTTCTGGAGGGTCTCGAGTATTCCTGGACAAGCTTCTTCGATCAGATCCAAAACCTTTTCGAACCCCTTCTGACCCCCGTAATAAGGATCGGGAACATCTTTCATTTCCGATCCTGGAATGAAATCGCATAAGAGGCGAACCTTGTGTCCATGAATTCCCTCGGGGTCATGTTCCAGGATGTCGCTATAGTTGTCCCGATCCATCGCGATGATGAGATCGAAGCGTTCGAGATCGGAGGACTCGAACTTGCGGCCCCGGCCTGCAATGTCGATTCCCCTCCTCGCGCCCGCTTCGGTCATGCGGGCATCCGGCGGTTCCCCCACATGATAAGCGATGGTGCCCGCCGAATCGATTTCGATCTCATCCCCTAGACCTTCATCCTCCACATATCGGCGGAACACACACTCACCAGTGGGCGAACGACAGATGTTGCCCATGCACACGAACAAGACTTTTTTCTTCGATACACTCATTTTCGTTGAAAACCGGCGGTTAATGCATCTCGACTTCGCAGGAGCCGATGGCCGGGCGGTAATAATTGAATTGCACATTCGGATGGTCCGCCAGAAGACTCATCGGCACCGCCGAATCTGCGATCCCTTTGCTGATCATGAACGCGGTCAGCCGCATCCCGAACGGGTTGTCATGAGTCCCGGCCTGCCAGATGGAGACCTTGTCGGACTTCCAGGTCTCGACGGGTCCGACTGTCATCGCCTGAGTGGGGACTTCATTTACCTTGCCGCCTCCGGAGGTGCGCGCGTTCTGCATCAATGTGATGGGATGGAGGTCGACAATCCGGGTTCCCAGTTTACGGAACTCCTCGGGGGTCGGGGGAGCATCCACATAGGCCCCCTCTCTTTTGAAGGGGTCATTGAACGCCCAGTGTTTGACATCTCCCTGTCCACCCTGCATGACCGCACAACGCACCGAATCATAGGGGGAGGTATACGTTGACAGATCGCCCGAGGGGAAATGGAGGTTGGACTCCTGGATCTGAAGCCCTTTCTCGATCCGGTCGAAACAGAGTTCGCGGTCGGCCTTCTCGAAGGACAAGGGGTGGGAACCATCGACCGCCTTTCCATCGAGAACCCATTCATCCATTCCCCAGAAATGCGCTTCCTTCTGAGCCAGGTTGATGCCGAGGGTGTTCACCAGTCGCGCCACCAAGGGGAGCTGTTCGGTCGGACCGATCGGTCCGCAGACTCCGACCGGGTTGTCCGGAGTCGATTGCATCCACGCTTCGATATACTCCAACGCTTCCGCCAGATAGAAATCTTCCAGAGTGTCATAGAAGACGACATTGAAACCCTCTCGGGAGAGTTGTTCCATATCGGAGAGTGTGAGTTTGGCGACATCCGCCAACAAATCGTCATCGAGAGTGGTGTAATCCCACCACTCCGGAGCCACTACGCTCTTCTTTCGCATTGGTATCTCCTCGAATAAAAATAGATTGAAGGACCTGGTTTCACACCAGGGCTTTCGATCATCCCACCTATTGGGACCTGATGAAAAGGGGGTAGTGAGAATTTCCGCGCGTTATCTCTGATGAGGGAATGCAATGAACAAAGCCCTTGCTCGGTTCATTGACTTAAACAGAGATCGGCATCATAAAAAGCATCGATATCACGAACTGCATGGAAACCGATCTCGTCGATAAACACGGTGGCGGTACTGTAGTTCCCTGGAAGTAAATCAAAATTGGACGGGCTGGTTCCATAAACACCTTGGTACGCGTTGAAACCCGGTTGTGAAAGTGACTGGTGCACCAAGAATGTGATTCCTGGCACCCTCCCGACTTGAACCACTCCCAATTGCGCGCCTGGATTTTGAGCCAGAAGTTGAGACGCGAGGGCTGGATTGCCTCCCGACGGAAATCTCCCATTTCCCTGGGAGTTCAGTACGAGGTCATAATATCGCTGGTTGGAATTGAAGGAGATGACGCTCCCGCTAATCATGTCATCGATCCAGACCGTGCCGCTGTAAGTGGTATTATCGCTGGAGGTCAGGACATTGGGTTGACGACTCGCCACAAGCCCGCATGTCTCATCGGCATTTGTCAGAGTCGCGTAAATTGCCGAGTTCTGGGATTGTGTGGCTGCGTTGGTCCGGTGAAAGAAGCGGATGCCGAAAACTCCGGAAACATTTTGTTCGATCCTATTCTGGTTGTCCTGTCCCCCACTTCCACCCGCGAACGTGACATCATCCACATGAAGGCCAGGAAACACAGCATCGGCCATCAATCTCATATCCAGATAAGGCGTCCCGATCTGGACCAATCCCAAATGCGTTCTTCCAATGGATGTACTGGGGGAAGGATAGTTTGGAATAATCTTGTCGGGGTCAGGCGCAAGAACTAAGGCCTTATTTCCGGAGGCGAGGGTTGGAAAATCGAGTGCTACCTCTGTCCCGCCCTCCGCGATGAATGCGAGGTCGGTATTGAAAAGATACTCCAACCACCCAGCATCTGCATTCTCTTGAACCTTCGAATAGGGTTTATTCGCCGGATCGCCTAGAATGGACCCCACGTTGTTGCTCGCGGAACCATCCGAAAAACTGCCGTGGATCTCTTCGCCACGCGATATAGAATCGGGGATTGGTGAGGTTCCATTAGTGAGGGTCATTAAACCATCTTCGTATCTCAAACCATATCCCGCGGAAATCATTGGAACCTTTGTCGCACCATGTGCGAGGACAAGAGAGCCAGGGTTCTTTGTGATACTGATATTATCAAGATAAATCCGTTGGGGGTGGTTTTGCATGGCTGTATCGATTCTTGAGAGGAGGATTATAGCGGTAATGCCATTGGGATACGCGATATTTCCTACCCCTGCCGGGCCCTGGACCGCGACACCGCTCTCGGGAACTCGTAAAGAAACTTCATGGCGTGACCACCTTCCATGAATGCCCGCCACGATGTTCGTTGATTGGCTTCCACCCGCTCCCGCGTCTCCTGGAAAGGAGCCGCGGTTGGAAAGCGATTCGGCACTCGATTCGGTGAATGGAAAATTGATGTAATTGAAATTGACTGCCTCCAGCGAGGGTTGTGTCCCAAGCCCCATCGCAATCGTGGGCGAGTTGCTTGCACAATTTACCTCATCATCGGACAACCCGCCTCCGTAGTTCAGATCGACATAGATGTTCATTGAGAGGGTCAGGCTATCGCCAGGTTCGTACTGATCTGGGGCAATTCCCGTGTGATGCATGATCACTCCGCAAAAATCGGGTTCATCTAATTCAACGCAAAAGGCATTCCCACTGGTCGCTCCCGGAAATGTCGAGGATGGAACATTAACCTCCAGTTCGATGGAAAGTTCTCCCAGGCTTCCACCCGGCGGAAGTTGAGGACCCGACTGTCCCACTGCGGCCACGATCCACGAAGTAGACTGATCATCGAAATCCGGATTTGCTTCGTAGGCATCCGCATCGGGAGCGTCCAGCAAGTCATTCAGAGTAAGATTTTCGAATCTATAGACCCGGGATGCGTCCACTATCGTAGCATCACCCCCCGGAGACCCACCAAGGTTGCTTAACGATCCTTCCAATACTCCGCCCACAGCGATCGAATAGCAATCGAAGTTCCCCTCGTCGTCCTCCTGGGATACAGCGAGGTTGAAGGAATCCTTGAAGGCAGAATTCGCACGAAAAGTGATTCCGGTGTTCCTGGCTTCGAGGGTCAGACCTCTCGCGGAAATACCGATCTCATCGGTCAGGTCCCCATTCGCAAATCCGCGGATCTTTAAGGCGCCTCCATAGGGGGCGATCGCATTCTCGTGGCTCTCTGCATGAAGAATCATCGAACCAGAAACAAACTGAGTTTGGGAAATACCTTCGACCAGCGCCACCGAATGAGAACCCTGGGTCCCAAAAGACACATTGTTGATGGCGAAGGACTGACCACCATCCAGACTCCAACTGTAGGGGAATAGCGTGAAAATATTGTCTCCGACCAATAACCCTTCATCGACGGTGGGGGCACTCAAAAGGAAATTAGTTGTGTGGACAGCAACCGGCTCCGACACCGCCGAGTTCTGGTCCTTATCCGCTGTTTCTAAAATGACACTTCCAGATTCTGGAGTGAGTTGTGCGCCAATGGTCATTTCCAGCTCGTTGGCCGCCCCCACGGACAATAAATCGGCTCCCATAGTCTGATTTTTTGACCATGCGAGAGGGATTTGCGTACCCGTCACCTCATTCCGATCATCCGCATCGAGGACGTAGTCATCTAGATCCAGCAATTGACTCATCGACCCCGCGCCATCCGCCTTCATCCGCAGGTCGGGAATATCGGCGATGTGAGGTGAATAAGTCTGCGTGGCATCGACCGCGGGAGAGAGAGCATCGGCCGCATAACCCCAGTTTGCTCCCACCGAGATGAAGAAATGGATGACAATGTATCCAAGAATCCGAGTTGATGAGGTTGGAAATCGCATTAGATCGCCCCGCCTTTCATTTCACGAATGGATCAGGTGTGGAGTGTCAGGGGTAACAGGATCTATTCGAAGAAATAAATTCTACAGAAAGATTAACACGCTATTGTAATGCATGTCAAGCATGTATGGAGATAAATTCGCAACAAGAATCATGACGGATGAGATTTCGGTTGGGCGCAATGTGTGTGTGTGGGTTTCCTCTTCAACGTGATCTATTCCATAATCCGCTAACGAATCTTCGGTTGATTCCCCAGATAGGAAATATTTGTGATCGATATCAAACACAACCCGCTATTGATGATCGCGCTCATTTTCGCGGCGGGGTATCCGGCTGGATTGATCGCAAAAAAACTAGGCGTCCCCAAAGTGACCGGGAATATCCTGGCGGGAATTCTTCTTGGACCCTCCTTTCTCAACATCTTTGATGAAACTGTTGCGAGCGATTTGGAACCCTTGACTGTTTTCGCCATGGGATTGATCACCTGTGTGGTCGGCGGTCACCTCAGTTACCGTCGTCTTCACAATGCTCTGCGACGCATTCTCTCGGTTGCATTCTTCGAAACCCTGCTTACCGTACTCTTCGTTTCTTTCGGAGCGTATTGGTTGACCCATAACGCGGCCATCGCTCTCCTGATCGGGCCGATAGCCGCCGCGACCGCACCCGCGACTGTCCTCGCGGTTGTGCGCGAAGAACGGGCCAAAGGTCTCCTAATCAAGACCCTTTTTGCTGCCGTGGCCCTCGATAATGTGCTGGCGGTGGTGCTGTTTTCGCTGTCACGGGCACAGGTTCGAGCCTTTATCGGAGGCGAAGGAGAGATCAGCTCCGGGATTTTTCTCGCTTTTCGCGAACTGTTTTTTTCAGTCCTCCTCGGTGTTGCGATCGGGGTCTTTCTGACTCAGCTGGTCCGTCGGAAAAATATCGAACCCTTTTCGGGACTCTTAATGGCGATCCTTCTCACCACCGGAG
>JAJDBZ010000593.1 GCA_029261095.1 Candidatus Omnitrophota bacterium
TTTTACATCACAGACACATGGGATCATTCGATCAAGAAGTTTTCGGCCGAGGGAGTCCTCATGAGCACCTATAGAGGGCAGACCACCGAGAGGGTCAGGACGAACCTTTACGGCCCCCGGGGAATCGCCGTATCCAAAGAGGGCAAAGTCTATGTGACCGATACCGGTAACCACTGTGTTCGGATTTTCGATCTCGACCTCAACTACCTTCAGACATGGGGCGGTGCGGGGGACCAGCCTTCTCAATTCAAGGAACCTGTGGGAGTCGCGGTCGATTCAGAGAACCAAGTGTATGTGTCTGACACCGGCAATGGGCGCATTCAAAAATTCACCGCAAACGGCGAATACCTCGGGGAGTTCCACACTCTGACTCCCATGGACCATGAACTGAGTGGTGTGGAACCAAATCTCGAGTTCCTCCCCGATGAGAGGTTGGTCCTATCCTGTTCCAACGAGGGAACCTTCTGGGTTATCGATACAGAAAAACGCCATGTGAAACGTTATGCCATCACGCACCCGAAAGTACGCAGCCCATTGGGGCTCGTCTCCACACCCGAGGGCCAGCTATGGGTGAGTGGCCGTGACACCAACATTGTCTGTGAGGTCAAAATCCCATGATTATTGGAACAGGAATCGACATCGCCTCTAAGGAGAGGATTGGCAATCTCTATGAAAAACATGGCGACCGATTCCTAAAACGGATCTTTACTGAGGTGGAACGTGAATATTGCCTCTCTTTTTCAGAGCCAGTGGTCCACCTGGCCGCCCGATTCGCCGCCAAGGAAGCGACCTACAAGGCCCTCGGGGGAGTAGGGCCAATTCGATGGAAAGAGATGGAAGTGAAAAATGACGAACGAGGGAAACCCTGGCTCACCCTTCATGGGCAGACCAAAGATCTGGCCGACCAACTCAGAGTCGGTAATAGCCACCTAACATTATCTCATGATGCGGGTATAGCGATGGCGCAAGTGCTTTTGGAATCCGATCCGAAATCATAAGTTGACAGAACCGTATCCTGTGGGGAAACTCCCAAGAAATTTTTAGGTTTTGAGGATATCCAGTGATCACAAGTATGACAGGTTATGGCCGGGCCGCCGGGGAAACGACCCTGGGCCATGTGGCGATCGAAATCAAATCGGTCAACCATCGATTTCTGGACAGCCGTGTCCGACTCCCGCGACAAGTTTCTTCACTCGAACCTTATATTCTGGCTCACCTGAAGAACAACATTTCGCGGGGAAGAATTGAGGTCAATATTACCCTCATGGCCAATACCTCGAATGTAACACCCCCTACGCTGAACCTCGAATTGGCCAAACACTATGTACGTGTCGCGGAAGAAGCGGGAGATCAGCTCAATATTCCACACCAGATCACCCTCGATTTCGTCCTTCGATTGCCCGAGGTCATCCAGATGGTCGAACCGGAATGGGATGTCGACGAACTCTGGGAAGAATTGCGTCCGGTCCTCGACGAGGCGATAGAGTCACTTGGAAAGATGAGAACCAGGGAAGGGGAATCCCTTACAGAGGATTTCACCAAAGTCATTGAACTCATGCGGACACACTGTGCCCGTCTCGATGTCCTCAAGGACCAAGTGGTCGCCGATTTCAGAGAGCGGTTCCAATCTCGGCTGGAGACACTCTTGACCGACAACGGCGGTCTGGACCCCGCGCGCCTTCATCAAGAGGTCGCGGTCTTCGCGGATCGTTGCGATGTCTGTGAAGAACTGGCTCGGCTGGATAGCCACCTGGGGCAATTTGAAGAGATTCAAAAACGACCGGAACCTGTGGGACGTCGTCTCGATTTCCTCCTTCAGGAGATGTTCCGTGAGTTGAACACCATCGGTAGCAAAGCCAATCATCTTGAAGTCACACAACTCGCATTGGAGATGAAGAATTGTGTCGAACGACTCCGTGAACAAGTCCAGAATGTCGAGTGATATTTTCCCCGGAGTGCCCGTGGTCATTTCCGGCCCATCCGGTGTGGGGAAAACCACGGTCAAGGAACAGCTCCTCGCTCGGTACCAGGATGTAGGGACTTCCATTTCCGCCACAACCCGTCCGCGTCGTGAAGGCGAAGTCGAGGGGAAAGACTACTATTTCTACACAGAAGAAAAGTTCAAAGCGGATATCGAAAAAAAACTCTTCTTGGAGTGGGCCCTAGTTCATGGGAACTATTACGGAACTCCAAAGGGTCCCATCGAGGAGAAAATGGAGAAGGGAGTGGATGTCCTGCTCATCATCGACATCCAAGGAGGCGTTCAGGTCAAAGACCTGTTTCCCGAAGCGCTCCTCATCTTCCTTTTGCCTCCATCGATGGGGGAACTCCAGCAACGGATGTCGGATCGTGGGACTGAAACGATAGAGACGCTTCGGTCGCGGCTGGCGAACGCTGAACACGAACTCTCTTACGCGCAGTATTACGACTATTGGGTGATCAATCGGGGTCTCGAAGAAACGGTCGCCCAAGTTCGGTCGATCATTGTGGCGGACCGCTCGAGAGTGGACCGGGCTTACACCAGGTTTCAGCAACTGGGATATTCCTGGCCCGGGTTGGATGTTTTGGAACGCGAAAGCGGACCGCACGGCCCTATGGGTGATTGAGGCTTTCCCCCCCCTCCAGCTTCCTACCCCAACAACAATTTGCTGAGTTCCCCTGTCCAGTCATAGAGGCGTCCCCCATCAAGGATGATGAGAAGAACGGGAAGAGTCATCGCCGTGGCGACCACGTTGAGGACTGTATGGGATTTGACCGGTCCTGCCCCCTCATTCTTTTCAAGGTACATCGCCTTCATGATTCGGAAGTAATAGTAAACCGACAGCACTGAGTTCAGGAGTCCCGCCACCACTGCCGCGACACACCATGGGTCCAGTGTCTCCACTGCCGCAGCGAACAAGAACCACTTTCCGAGGAATCCCGCCATCGGAGGAACCCCGATCAACGAAAAAAGGGCCACTCCTAAACAGAACGCCAGCCATGGGGACCGTGTCCCCAGGTTCCTATACCCCTCGATCTCTTCCACGCCGTTACAGTCGGCAAGGATCAGGACGACTGTGAATGCCGCGAGGTTGGTGAAGAGGTATGTGATGAGATAAAAGAGAATGCTCTGAACACCCGCCTCTGAAAGCGCAATCGCCCCGACCAGAATGTAACCCGCGTGTGCGATCCCGGAATAAGCGAGCAGGCGTTTCACATTGTTTTGCCCAAACGCCGCAAGGTTACCGAGGGTCATCGTCGCTATGGCGAGGATCGAAAGGAAGATTCTCCAATCGAGCTGAGCGACAGGTTCCCATAAGCCCTCCCCATTCAAACTGAGGAATGAAGTATAGAAAATCCGAATGAACGCCGCGAAGCCCGCGCCCTTCGAGGCAACAGAAAGAAAAGCAGTGATCGAGGTGGGCGCACCCTGATAGACATCTGGCGCCCAGAAATGGAAGGGGACGGCTGAGATCTTGTACCCGATTCCGACCATGATCAGAAGGAAAGAAACGAAGAAGACGAGGGGGTGGATCTGACTCGCTTCGAGTGCCTCGCGGATGGCGATCAGGTTGGTCGATCCGGTGAGACCGTACAGGTATGACATTCCAAAGAGCATCCCCCCGGTCGAAAGGCCCCCATAAAGGATGTATTTCATGGCGGCTTCGTCGCTCTTTTTCTCGATACGTGAGAACCCCGCCAAGACATAAGAACCCAGAGAGAGGAGTTCGATGGCGAGGTACATCATCAAGAGGTCTGTCGCAGAGGCGGTCAGAAACGCTCCAAGAAGGATTCCGAGGAGGATGGAGTAGAACTCCGGTTTACGGTAGTCGGGGACTTCTCTTCCGACTTCGGTCATCAAGACGACGGCTAGGGTGGAGATGAGAAAGAAGAGTTTAAAGAATTTTGACAGGCCATCGAGGGCCAACATTCCGAAAAAAAGCCCGCCCTCTTCGGGGAGCGCCGTTGGAAGCCGCAACACACAGATCCCGGCAAACAGGATCGCCGCGATGGTGACCCAGCTCATCCGAACGTTCTTGAATCTCGGAATCAACGGAAGCATCAGCACGATACAGCAGGCCAAAGCCAGCCAGATCTCACCGATAAAATATTTCAGAGACGCGACATTACCGATCCAAGTCAACATTCAGAATTCATCCTAAGGCTGCGTATTCGAAGCCACCAGTTCGGCGGCAGTCTTCATCGCTTCGTATTCCTCTCGTCCGATTCTGAGATGAACGAGGAGGTTGTCGACAGTCGGGGCTACCATATCGAGGAACAAGTAGGGAACGATCCCCAGAATCAAGATCACTACCGCGAGTGGAAGGAGACTGGCGATTTCGCGTTTGTTCATCTCGGGGAGTTCCGCGTACTTCTCGTTGACCGGACCCATGAAGACTCGCTGATAGGTCCACAGCATATAAGCCGCACCTAGAAGTATTCCGAGAGTCCCCAAACAGGCGAGGACCTTTTGCTCCTTGAAGGCGCCAAGGAAAATAAGCGCCTCGGAGATGAATCCGCTTAGCCCTGGAAGACCGAGCGCAGCGAAGAACGCGAAAGCGGCGTATCCCCCATACAGCGGCATCGGTCTGACGATTCCGCCAAACCCGGATAGGTCGCGGTGGTGAGCGCGGTCATAAATGACACCGACCAGAAGAAACAGCATGGCTGTGATGCAACCATGGTTGAACATCTGGAAAACCGCCCCCTGCATCGCCTCTTCCTGATAGACCGCCATACCAAGCATGACAAACCCCATGTGGCTGATACTCGAATAGGCCACCAG
>JAJDBZ010000594.1 GCA_029261095.1 Candidatus Omnitrophota bacterium
CCTCTTCGACCAGTTCCCTTGTCTCAGGATCGAAAACCATCCACGTAACTCCGGGGCCCCATCCATTGAACTTTATCTTCCCATCGGGCCTTTCGGTAAAAGTGATGGTGTACTTTTTCCCAGGAACCGCATGGGGAGTGAGGGTGAATTCCCGAGTTTTGATATTGAACTCACCGAGATAAGCGTTGGGGTAAGTCCCAAAATAAACGATGCCATTGGAGGCCCCCAGCGCTCCCCAGGTGTAGTCGGTCGAAGGGAGTTCGCAGTCGATGGTTTCAAAAGTCTCCGAGGTGACATCGAAGATGTGCGCACGGCTGTTCCCATAAGGCATGATATAGATGTTGCCATCCGACCCGAGCGCGGCCCCATGGCTGGCGATGTCATCGTTGGGAATCGAGAAGCGTTTCACCGAAAGATCTCGGCTGTCGATTAAGAAGAGCCAGTTGGCGGGCGCCGAACCGCTGAAAGAAAAAACCGCGAGGGTGTGACCATCATGGAGATGAAGAATGTTTCGAGTGTACCCCAAGAGAGTTCGCACACTGGGAGTTCCGATTGTTTCAATGGCAGGGAGTTTCTCCGTATCGACTTCCGCGAGAGTTGGCGGTTGGCAAAGGGGGGAGTCTCTCGAGATGACCTCTTCTTTTGTCCACCCGGATAAGGCCGAAGAAAAGAGAAGTAATAAGATCAGAGACGGTTTCGTGGCTGCAATCATCGGAGGGATAGAATACCAGACTTAAACATCGGTTGAATCCATCAACTCCAGAATTTCGTTCCGAGTCTAAGCAGCCCATGAATTCAGCGAGTGGAATCGAAATCGATCAGGGATGAGGGGACTTGATCCCTCCGAAAGCTGCGAAACAGGAGTTCTTGTGCAGGATTTCAGTTCTTTCAAATCCCACTTTCTTCAGCAAATCGAGTTGATAGGTGACCGGACGGGGGGAGTCTTCCAGGTCGATGTAGTCGAATATCTTCTTCCGGTACTCCGGACCTCCGATTGACTCGAGAAAACTTCCATACCGGTCCCACATCATTTCATGTACCGCATCGGTCTCCTGTGAAACCAAATCGGTGATCCAGACACTTCCTCCCGGCGCGGTCAGCTCGAAGATTTTTTTGAAAGTCGATTCCCAATCGGCGTCGTCTCGCAGGTGGTGGAGAACGGCTGCGGCGAAAATCACATTGTAATGGTTTGTAGGAAGTTCAAGGGTCCGAAAGTCTCCTTGGAAGATCCGAATGTTTCCCTGGTTTACATCGGAAACTCGCGCCTGAGCTCGTTCGAGCATGGGCAGACTGAGATCGACCAAGTCGCAATCGACGGGAGTCACGGACTGAAGGAGTTTGAGTGTGTTGTTACCCGCGCCGCAACCGATGTCCAACAAGTTTTTTGGTTGGGGGCAGCAGGCCAGTGCCGAGCGGGTGATGAGTTCCATCGCGAGGGATGCATCGATGGTTGCCTGTTGGCCGGTCTCCAGGTTAGCGAACCGTTCGACATCCTGATCGAACCGTGCTCGGATTACCTCGGCGCTGGATTTGTTTTCGAGGGCTGTCCCTACTGCTTCATCCTCCCCAGGAGTTCGACTAGATCGTTCGGATTGACATGACCGTCCGGTTCGATTGGCGAGATGTCCCAATTCAGATTGCCGGAGTTTTCCACCCATTCATCCTGAAATGAAAATAATGCGGGCCCGCCAAAAAATGTGGGTGGAGTGGTGGTCACTGCGAAATCGTCGAGAAACCCCTGGCCTTCGCTGGAGGTTTCGATGTTGATCCCAGATAGGGCGGTTACCGTATTATCTTTGAAACCCAACCCAGTCAGCGCGAGTTGGCCATCGATGTATAGGTCCCAAGTCTGAGTGCCATAGTCTTGCCGGATGGTGACCCGTTGGAGTGTATCTGAGGAAACCGCGACACCAGAGGATGTCCAGCTTCCGCCCCCAAGCCCATTGCCATCAAGTGCCATAATTCCGCTTGTTTGATGAAAAAGGACTAACGAACTTCCAGCGTCCTCCATCTGGGTCGCGTCGGGAATAAAATCGACTGTCGGCCCCAGGTAAAAGCCATCCACAAAAATTGTTTGTTCGGAGGGGGCGGAAAGGTCGCGGCCGACAATGGAAGCGGGTTCGATGACCAAGGACTGACTCCCCTGTCTAATCCCTTCGGCGACACTCGACTGAATCGCTCCCGCCGAGTTCGGGTCCGAAATGTTTTCCCAGTCGTCCTGACCGTTGAGATTGCCGACACCAAAGTTGGGTTCCTCAAAACTCGTCCGATAGGGGACAGATTGCGCATACGCTTCCGAGCCGCACAAGACCGCCAGAAATGCGGTCATCACTAGAAGTCCAAAACAAGCCCTCATTCGAAAATCCTCCGATTCATCACGAATGCCGTCAGGAAAGTCGTCCCATGGCCACTCTAAGTATAGCCTGGATATTAATTCAATTTCACGGTTTCGGGAATTCCACCCCTATTATCGAACTATTTCTCGAAAATTCCCACTGGAGTTCCATTCGGAAAGAGAGCCTTCAATAGGCTCGGTCCAGTTACCGGATCGCCCGCGAAAAAGGGAACGGGTGCATCGACGTAATCGGCAAACTCATTATTGAGAGGAAAGATCGGATCTCCCTCCAGATCGGAAACGAAACCGCCCGCTTCTTGAATGATAATCGTTGCCGCGACGATGTCATGCAGCCGGACCTTCATGTCCGCGCTCGCTCTCATCTTCCCGATGGATACCAGGTAAGCGTGATAGGCGATTGACCCCAGCGATCTCGCCGAGTGATGACGGGAGGCGTACTCGACATGCCCGGGAAATTCATCGAGACGGATTTTCGACTGGACCCCGATGACTGAAGTCGGAATCAACGGATCACTTGAGACATGAATCGGTTTTCCATCAAGAAAGGCCCCGCCCCCGATTTCCGCCCATTGGGTCCGTTTCTGAGTAGGAAAATCCAATACACCGAGTACCGGGTTCATCTCGGAATCGAGCAACCCGACCGAACAGCCCCAAAGCGGGATGCCCTCCGAATAGTTGTGCGTCCCATCCAAGGGATCCACCACCCAGGTGTACCCATTGGTCCCGAGGTCCTGACCACTTTCCTCTCCATGGAACCCCGATCCGGGGAAGAGGTCGAAGAGTTTTTCTTTGAGGAATTTTTCGGCGGCTAGATCGGCCTCGGTCACCACGTCATCCGGAGTTTTCAAATCGATCTGGATATCCTGTTCGAATTTCTCGAGCAGGATTTGTCCGGCCTGTTTGGTGATGGCGACGACGTCTTGAAGGTTGAGTGGGTGTGACATGCGGGGGATGGTAATGGAATGGAGGAGTGGGGCGTAGCCCCTGGTCCAAATTCACGATCCAGCAAGGACTGTGTTTTAATCCTTCACCTTCACCAGCACTTTTCCTAAGGGACCCATTTCCAAATAGGCAAAGGCCTCTTGGACTTCCTCCATCAGAAAAATTCGATCGATCATGGGGCGTTGGCTTCTGGCATTGAGTTTTTCCACGATCCTATCCCAGGCGTCTTGCGCTTCTTCGGCGGTCCAGGACCCGACATGAACTCCCTCGATTCGAAGCTGTTTGAAGATCAGGTTCGCCAGAGAGATTTCAGATTTGAGGCCAGCTAAGAGGCCGATGACCAGAATCCGAGCGTCTACCCCCGAGAGGTTGATGCTTGTCTGAAGGAATGGGCCACCGAGGTTTTCCACGACGAGGTGCACACGATCCTTCCCCAGAATCGCTTTGGCTTCCTCCTCCATCATTGCAGGATCGTTGGAATCGAGGGCGTGATCGGCACCAAGATCGAGTAGCTCCTTGCGCTTCTCCTCATGGCGAGACATGGCAAAGACTCGGCAACCCAGGGCTTTCGCCTGTTGGATTGCGGCAGTCCCGACTCCCCCGCTGCTGCCTGTGATCAAGACCGTTTGTCCGGGTTTGATTTCGCCTTGATGAACGAGCGCACGCCACGCTGTTAAATGAACCAACGCGGCCGCGGCCCCTTCCTCGAAGGACCAGCCATTGGGCAAAGGCGCGAGCGACTCCTCCGGGACAGTGACAAACTCGGCGAGGGTTCCATCCCTTCGCACGCCGATATCGCTCCTGAGGACAACCACCGAATCGCCTACTTTAAACCGCCCCGAGTTTCCAGGTTTGACCACACGTCCGGAGCCATCGCGCCCGACAGCCATCGGGGGTTTCCCCGGACGCGGATACATTTTGTTGACGAGGAACTTGTCGGCGGGATTCAGCGCGGCGAATTCCAACTCGACAAGGGCCTCCTCGGGTCCGGGTTCGGGGGTGGGAACTTCCTCCAATTGGAGGTTTTCGATGGGTCCGAATTCATGAAATCGCCAGATGCGCATGTGGGGAAAATCCAATATCGCGAATTTTTATCGACAGTACCAGCTCTCAAGTACTTCATCGTATCCAAAATGGTCTTCCTGGAAAAGACAGAGGCCGTTTTTGTTCATCCTTCAATCGTTTGGGTTTTGTGCCATACTTGACTTTTGAGTCGTGCTTAACAACAATGAAGAGATGGTTAGCGAGAATGTTCCTCCATTTGATTCCGACGGCTTACTGCCCGGTGGAGAATATGAGCTCACCTTGGAGGAACTGCTAGTATCGCCCCTTGTCCGTGGATCCCATTCGCCAAGCTGGAATATCGAATGGCGAGTCCAATTAGTGGAGAATTTAGCGATCATGGTAAAGCAACTTTGGAAAGTTGGAATCAGGGATATCTATATCAATGGCTCATTTGTCGAAGACAAAGACCATCCCAATGATATCGACGGATATTTTCAGTGTGATCTCAAGTACTTCGTATCGGGACAGCTGGAAGAGGATCTCAATCGACTGGATCCTCATCAGGTCTGGGCTTGGGATCCAACTAAGCGGCATCCATACCCTGGCTACCCAAAGAAGCAACTGCCCATGTGGCATGTTTATCGAGTGGAGTTGTATCCGCATTACGGTCAGTTTTCGGGCATTCTCGACGAATGGGGAAACGAATTGGAGTTTCCCTCGGCTTTTCGGCGATCGAGAAGTTTGGGAAGGCCCAAAGGCATTGTCAAAGTAAAGGAGCAACCATGATCCGAAATGATGCGGAGTATCAAGAATCGGTGACAAGACTCACCGAGGAGAGCAAACGGCATCGAGAGCACCGGAAGAGCCTTCGGGAAATTGGGCTTTCTCGCGATGAAATCAAACGCGCGATGGATCCCCTCTTGTCATTTCACGAACAGTTAAAGGAGGAAGTCGGGAGTTACGAACGGCTCAGGCGTGGCGAGTTTGAGGAAGTTTCCAACTTCGATGGGATCGGTCGATTACTGATCGCTCTCCGTGTGGCGAAAGGGATCAGTCAGAGAAAACTCGCGTCCCGTCTGGAGATTCACGAGTCGCAAGTGTCGCGCGACGAGCGCAACGAGTATCACGGAGTTACTTTGGAGCGCGCGAATCGCATTCTAAAAGCGCTCGATGCGGAAGTTCGAACAACGGTGAAGTCTATTCAAAAGGGAGACACTCGGGCAGCTTGACTAGAACCGATCCCACCCGATTTGATTCCACTAAGAATTGGTTCCGTATAGCCTTCGCATCTCCTCAACGACTTCCCGGTACGAACGTTGCCGCCGGTGCTTTCCAGCGACATGACCAGGACCGTAACCGAGACTCAGGTTGATTACCTCGCCAATTGCGATCCCCTTCTCCTGGCATCGAACCCTGAGAATGAGTAATAGGATCACTTCACAAACCAGGACACCCAAGCCCAGCCAGCCCCAAACGCTTAACAGAGTCGGGGCCGGATACGGGGATAGCCATTGAAAGCATTTCATCCCCAAAACGATCAACGCGAGAAGGGATGGCGTCAGACCCAGTAGAAACAAGGAAGCTAAAGAGACCTCGAATCCGTCCTCCAAGGTCTCTTTCTCGGCTGGATCGGGCCACCCGCCGCCCTCGATGAATTTGCTAGCCATGGGACCGATGTCAGTCCTCCTCAAATAGTCATCGCCGAGAAACCGCCATCCACGATGTATTCGGCTCCGTTGATGAAGGACCCCGCCTTCGAGGATGCGAGTAGAAGTGCGGCTCCGATCAGTTCGTCGGAATTGCCGAATCGCCCGGCGGCGGTGTGACCGAGAATCTGCGCGGTCCGT
>JAJDBZ010000595.1 GCA_029261095.1 Candidatus Omnitrophota bacterium
GAATCCTCCGACAGTCCCACTTCGTATCTGGACGTTTTGGTCTCCGTTCTGGAAAAATGTGGTTTGACCGGCATCGAGTTGAGCCGAAAAAACCGCCTGGACGATTGTCAGAGAATCGGTTCCCTGAGTTATGGTCGCCCCGAGCGTAAACGTGACCTCTGGCTGGGGCTCCCTCGGATCGGCTGGTTCGCGGCCTTGGATTGTAACCGTTTGCCCGGCCTGAACAGTAAGCGCGGGACCGTCACCGATGGTGAGGACCCCGTCGTTCAGATTTCCAGCGGCAAGAATAACGTCGGCAGTCGCGAACTCGAGGGCGCCCCCTCCACCGTCGTCATCGATGGTGAAACCGCCGCCTAGGCTGGTTATGCCAACTGTTGCAGCCGTTACTCTAAAGGTACCGGTCGCCGCATCGTAGCTGGCACTGTCAGTCGCAAGAGCGCCGTTGAGAACACCGAGAATTCCGGTAGCATTGACGCTGACTCCAACAGTGATTGTGACCGTGAAGGCGGTACCGTCACTCTCAGTGCCCGAGAATGTGATTTCATCGGTTGTTCCCAGTGTGAAGGTATTTCCGAGTCCATCGGTAAAAGTAACTCCATTGAGATTGGTACCCGCAGTGGTCCCGGCCCCGACATCAAAGTCAAACTGGATTTGTCTCGCCGCTTCGTCACGCACGTTGGAGAGGACAAGATCGTAGGTTCCACTATCGAATGTGGAACCGGTAATGACCGTGGCGCCGGAATTGTTCACCCCGTCGACACCATCCCCCAGTGTGTTCGTTCCAGCGGTCACTTCGACCACTTCAAGGAAGTGGCTCCCGGTGGAAAGAGTACTGTTGGTTGGGTCTGGGGCGATCGAGACACCTAGGGTGGTGCCGCCAGTAATCGCCGCGGTGTTCTGGTGTTCTCCATTCAGGAGTCTCCGTGTCGCGTATTGCGTCGTGTCGCCGATACGGGTGATTTCCTGAATGCTTGTTTCGATTTCGTCCTGAAGAGCCTGAAGGGCCACCGAATCGTTCGTTCCCGAATTCGCGGCTTGAACCGCCAAAACACGAATCCGCTGAAGGCGAGCGGTCGTTTCGATCAGTGCGCCTTCAGCAGTATTGACCAAATTAATGGCATCTGCCGCATTGTCGATGGCTCGATTGAGCCCATTGATTTGCGATCTTAGGTTTTCGGAAATAGTCAATCCAGCCGCGTCGTCGGATGCACGGTTGATCCGAAGGCCGGAAGAAAGTCGCTCCAACGATTTACTCAGATCGTTCGATGTAGTTCGAAGATTCCGATTCGCGTTGATCGCGCTAATATTATTGTTGATTCTTGTGAGTGCCATCATCAATCCTCCTTGACTGTTGATGGGAATGTATTGTGGGGACCGATACTCGGTCCTTTGAGTCTGTCACCAGAGTCCCCAGGAACTGGCTGGTTACCGTGACCGACTAGACTCTTTGGAACCGTGTGAGAAAAATCCTCTGACCTCCTGTCAGAGGGGGTGGTTGAGAGTCGGTTGGGTGTAACCTGATGAGGAGGGCACCCTCAAAATACCGCCATTAGCCCGACCTTGACCTCCATTTCGAATCTTCGATTTTTACCCATCGGATCGCGGTCTTCCGGTCCGATTTTTTCTCTGGGCGGATACCTCCCACTAGGGAGACCTCCAGACCAATATCCCTAAGTTACCACAGCCAGGGGAAAGGTCAAGTGAATCAATTAAACTTGTTTCATCGATCATATATAATTCGAAACGCAACCTACTTGAAATTCATATCTTAGGGTTGGAAGTCAAGAATCTATTTCTTTACTAATAATGCATAACAAATGTTTCATATAGTACGGCTATTCGATCCATACTTAACTGAACATTCACCCATGCTGTGGAAAAAGGATGGATGAACTGGGCAAGATGTTGACAAGCTGGGGACAAACAGTGCAGTCCATGTTGGCGTCTCTCGATAGATGCGATTATGTTGACAATTGCGAAAAATGGTCCGAAAATATGGCCTCTCAAAACTCCCAGAAAGAGGTTAAAAACCTTGCAAATCACTGTTACTGGTAAACAGATCGAGGTAACCCGCGCGATCGAGAACCATATTCGTGAAGGATTGGAAAAGATAAACAAGTTTTTCGATGGATCTATTCAGGCGAACGCGGTCCTTACAGTGGAAAAACGACTCCAATCCGTGGAGGTCGATTTGAACGCGGAAGGGCTCCACCTGCACGGAGCTTCATCTTCGGAAGACCTGTACAAATCGATCGATGTTGCAATTTCCAGGATTCAAACGCAGCTGCTCAGGCATAAGGAAAAAATCCGCAGTCGGCGTCGGAAGGTGGCGGAAAACACAATTCCACTAGGGATTAAGGTGGATATTCTCCGTGGCGAAGACGTCGATTACGGAACCGAGGAACCCCACATCGTCCGGACTCGGAACTACGAGGTTAAGCCGATGTCGGTTGATGAAGCAGCCATGCAAATGGACTTGCTCCACCAGGATGTCATGGTCTTCATCAATGATGCCTCGAACAAGTTGAATGTCCTTTGCCGCCGCCGCGATGGAAACTACGACTTGGTCGCTCCAGTTATATAATATAAGAGAGCTGTCGATCCCATTGTTCCCTCCCCTCTGACCGGAGGAGAGGGAGTATCGGCTCCTTTTCCGAAACTACGAGGAAAACCTGACTCATGAAAATCTTAGATGACCTCAAACCAGCGAGGATAAAAATTGGCATTGACGGAATTTCCAAGACCGAAATACTCCGTGATTTGTTGTCGGTCCTTGTCGAGCAGAATGTTATTAACGACCTGGAATCGGTTCTCGCCGAGTTCCTTGAGAGAGAAGCCAAGGGGAGTACAGGGATTGGGAATGGAATAGCAATCCCTCATGTCCGAACAGAGCATGTCGCCCAACTCGAATACCTTTTCGCAAACTCCGAGGAGGGTATCGATTTCGAATCACTCGATGGCGAACCGGTTCGAATCGTCCTCTTGATGATGGCCCCCAAAGACTCTCATGGAAAGCACATCAAGGCTTTGGCGAAGATATCCAGAATTCTCAATGACGAAACTACACGAGTCCGATTGGCGCGCGCCAAATCCGCCGAGGAAGTTTGTCATATTTTCGAAGAACGTGAAGCGGAGGTTGGGTAGGGGTGATCCAGACTGAATCGATCCTATCTCAGGAAAACCTTCAGCTCACGCTCCTCTGCGGGGAAGAGGGGTTAACGCGTGAAATTACCAAAGCTGACTTAAACCGGCCCGGGCTCGAGTTAGCGGGTTGCATCGAGTTCTTCGATCCAGGAAGGATCCAAATCTTTGGTGGCGGGGAAATGCATTTCCTCTACGAAAAGGGGGCGGACCCGGCCGTCGGTGATATCGTCAGGAAGATTTTCACCTCTGAACTACCCTGCGCCATTATCACCAACGATCTTCCTCCGACCGATGAGATGCTAAAACTCGGCCGTGAAAACAACGTTCCGATGTTTGGAACTTCTTTGTCGACAACGCGGTTTTACAAGAGGATCTATGAATACCTCGAGCATTATTTTTCCCCCTCATCCCTCATCCATGGAACACTGGTGGATATATTGGGGATGGGTGTGCTCCTCCTGGGTGAGAGCGGTGTGGGGAAAAGCGAATGCGCCCTGGAATTAGTTTCGAAAGGCCATTCGTTGGTCGCCGATGATGTCGTCAGAGTGGTCTGTCTCGGAGACCGTATCCTTAATGGGAGTTGCCCGCATCTCATCCGACACTATATCGAAGTTCGCGGTTTGGGGATTGTAGACCTTTCGAATTTGTATGGCATTCGAGCGATCCGCAAAGAGAAGAGTATCGACATTGTGATCACACTCCAAGATTGGAAACCTGAAACCTATGTGGAACGCGTCGGCATTGACAGGCAGGTCTATGAACTCCTTGGAGTGGAACTCCCGCATCTGACGATTCCAGTAAAACCTGGAAGAAACATCTCAACCATCGTTGAAGTGGGCGCCCGTGACCAGCGACTCAAACTAATGGGCGTCAACTCTGCCATGGATTTTAATGAACGACTTTTGAAAATGACTGCCCGACCGAAACAAGAGGATACGAATGCGGCCAAGCAGGGGACTTCCGATTAATGGATGAACTGAAGATAGATTTGACTGTAATGAACGAGGAGGGACTTCATGCGAGGCCCGCTTCGCAACTGGTCCAGGCCCTACAAGGTCTCGAATGCCAGGTTTTTTTGGCTAAAGTCGAAGACGGCGAAGAAGTCGATGCCAAAAGTATCCTGGGTGTCATGATGCTCGCGGCCGAACGTGGGACTAGGATGAGCGTTCGAGCGAAGGGGAAAGATTCTCAAAAGGCGGTTGATGCGGTTTCGAAGATCCTGAGCGACAAAGGAGGTGGTTAAGTTGAACGATATACCTCCAAAGGAACTGGAGTTGCGTGGTCTTCATGTCTCCTTAGGAATCACCCGAGGGCCCGCATATGTCCTCCGCGATGAAGGTTTCCATTTTCCGATCCACTCGATCCCCCCCTCTCAAGTTGAAAGCGAAATCGAGAGACTCGAACGTGCGTTCGATGAAACAATCCGCCAGATTGAAGAACTCGTCTCCGGACAAGCCACCGCTGAGAAACAGTTAGTGGATGAGATAGTCGATTTCCATCTTATGCTTGCCAAAGACATTCCCAGGTATACCGCCGAGCGGACCAAGAAACTCATTAGCGAAGATCTGATGCACGCGGAAACTGCGTTCCACAAAACGCTGCAGGAACTGATCGGTTTGCTCGGGCGAAGTATTGTATCGAGGGATGAAGATGTCGCCGATATTGGGCAACAGATTCTAAGAAATCTTACCGGCAAAGACCTAGCCGACTTCGATGATATTGATGAACCCGTTATCTTGATCGCGGAGGACCTCTCCCCTTCTCTGACGGCGCGACTTCCTCGCGACAAGGTGCTCGCGTTCGCGACCACAAGGGGAAGCCGGACTTCTCATACCGCCATCATGGCGCGTGCGCTGGAGATACCCGCTGTGGTGGGTGTTCCAGATTTGCTCAATCAAATCGAGGAAGGCCAACAAGTCATTGTCGACGGCGACCGTGGAAGAATCGTCGTCAATCCAACAGACCGGACTGTCCAATGGTTCGGCAAGAGACGAGAAGCTTCGGAGAGAAGAGCCGAAGACCTGCTCCGCTACCGTACGCTCCCCGGCGAAACCACCGATGGATTTGTCGTGGGGCTCCGTGCAAACATCGAACTTCCCGAGGAAGTGGAAGCAGTCATCGCCTATGGGGGAGATGGCATTGGGCTATATCGGACCGAGTTCCTCTTCATGAACCGAACCGATTTACCGACAGAAGAAGAACAGTTTATGGCGTACCGGGCGGTTGCGGAAAGTGTTGCGCCAAAACCAGTTACCGTGCGAACGCTGGACATCGGCGGTGATAAATTCCTGACCTCTTTTTCGGCTCCCAAGGAAATGAACCCCTTCATGGGTTGGCGAGCGATCAGATTCTGTTTGGAACAACCAGAAATCTTCGGCGCCCAGTTGCGTGCGATGCTCCGTGCGAGTCAGTTCGGAAATCTTGCGATCATGTTCCCGATGATTTCCGAGGTCCGTGAGTTGCGGCTCGCACTAGTCGCGTTGGAGAATGCGAAGACCGACCTCCGAGAGAAAAACATCCCTTTTAACGAGGAAGTTCAAGTCGGCGCGATGATTGAAGTTCCGTCGGCAGCTCTGGTAATCGAAGGCCTCGCGCCTCTCGTCGATTTCTTTTCAATCGGGACCAATGACTTAATTCAGTACACCATGGCGGCGGATCGCGGAAATGAGAGGACAGCTTACCTCTACGACCCCCTTCACCCGGGAGTCCTGAAACTTATCAAGAACGTGGTTGATGTTGCTCATGCCGCGGGGAAAAAAGTTTCAGTGTGTGGAGAGATGGCAGCGGAAATCGAGTTCACTCTCCTGCTAGTGGGAATGCGTCTTGATGAATTATCAATGAGTCCAATTACCATCCCTGCGGTCAAGCGCCTTATTCGCTCGATCTCGCTGGTGGAATCCGTTCCGATTGCCGAGGATGCTCTTTCGATGACAGAACCTGAAATGATTCGAGACTATTTGGACGAGAAAACCCGCCTGGCGGCGCCTTGGACATCCGAACTCTTCGAATCGGAAGAGATTCCTGCTTAGAAATCTCATGTGAATGGCAGAGATCAACGTTCGCGTCAAAACCCGATCGAGTCGACCGGGAATCCTCGAGTTCAAAGAGGGTGTCTGGCAAATCGCCCTCGCTTCTCCGCCGGAAGGTGGGAGAGCCAACAAGGAATTGCTCAAGATACTAGGAAAAACTGTAAGAATCGCACCCTCCACATTGGAGTTGGTATCCGGCCAGAAGTCCCGCGACAAGCGGGTTAGAATTCCGGGGGTTTCGCCCGAGAGAATTGCTGAACTCCTATCGAACGCCTGAAGGTTCGGTGGGACAGAAAGGTTTCGCGACCGCTTTCTGGATCGTGATGAATCTTAAGTGGGCGTGATAGAATCTATCCGACAGGGAGATCAGAAACATGAAAAGAGCAAAACCAAGAACTTCTCAAAAAGGATTCACCCTGATCGAGTTGTTGATCGTCATTGCTATAATCTTGATTCTCATCGCGATTGCTTTACCCAATTTTCTTGAGGCACAAGTCCGCGCGAAGGTGACCAAAGCGAAGAGCGAAATCCGCTCTCTTGCCACCGCGTTCGAAGCCTACCGAACGGATTGGCCAGTCTACCCCCGGGGCTGTCTAACCGCGGTTATCCCCAGCGTTGGGTGCTCGCACAACTGGGGGTTCGTCGATCAGAAACTGACCACTCCCATCGCTTATATGAACGAGATCCTCGATGACCTCTTCGCCATTCATTACGATGTCCTCGGCGTCCAAGGTTTCTACCCGGAGGGACACCCCATCGTAAAATATCGGACCACCCGAAGAGCAGTGTGGAATTTGGAGAATCCAAATGAGCCACCCATCAGCCCGACCTTACCCGACAAATCGAATCCGAGCTGGGTCAATGTTTATGAAGTGTACAACCCTGGGTTTTGGCATGGGAAAGAGTATCTGATCAGCAGCCTGGGACCCGACAAGAACGAGGACCTTATTCCTGCTTATGCTTTCGACGGCAGTTACCAAATCAATTCGGAGTTTTACAGCCCAACCAATGGGACCAAGAGCAGTGGAGATTTGACCTACGCGGGTCCCTAAATTGCAATCATCAGACCTGATAAAACCGGGCCCGCCAAAGGTTCAATCAACCTCTTTCTACTATGACTAGACGCCTATATTTACTTTTAGTTCTGATCCTGATGGGAACCTTTCCCGCCTTGTGTATCGGTCAGCTGCCTAAGAAAATTGGCATCTCACCGTTCAAAGATGTGGGTATTCCTCCGAGTTTCACTTTACAACCCGAAAGTCTACAGGCTTTCCTCTCAGGAAACCTGAGAGCAGATCACGGGATCGATTGCGTCGCTCTCAGTTCCGCAAGCAAGACAATCGATTTTCGGACAGATCCCAACACCCAACTGTTGCCCCCAACCTATCGAACGGGAGGATGGAAAGGCAACACTCTCATCCCAATCGAAACGGATTGGCGGGATGTCGCGCGTAAAAGGAGGTTGACCCTTCTCATTTATGGAATTTATGAAGAATCTGGCGAAAACATTCGTTACGCGGCCGAAGGAATGGAACCTATTTCAGGTCGCATTCTTTTTTCATGCAGGGCGGAGGGAAAAGTCGAGAATCGTTTCGCTGTCGAGGATCGGTTGGCCGAGAAAATCGGGCTAAAGATGGTGGAAATCGATGTCAACCAGGTGGTAACGCAAGCCCGGCAGGAGGTCTACCAGCAGCGCCTGGTTAGCGAAGGTCTCGCCGATACCAATGAATTTCTTTCAATCGCCCAAAAGGATCCAACTGCGGAAGATCATTACGAAAACGGCTATTCTCTGACCCGGCAGTATGAAACCTCTCAAGATAACAAGTATCTTGAAGGGGCCGCCGATGAGTATCGATCCGCCCTCGCTCTCGATCCGAACCATTTTCGAGCACTGAATAACATGGGAACAGTGATGCATCGTCTTGAGAAATTCGAAGACGCAATCGCGTATTACAATCGAGTCCTCGAAATCAATCCGACATATGCGCGGGCCATGGAGAATGCGGCCCTTGCTTTCCAATCGCTGAACCGCTACGACGAGGCACTTGCCATGTGGAAGAGAGCGCTGGATTACGAAGACCGGTCGGAGATACGTAAGACCATTGTGGAGACCATTAGTAAATTGGAAGAATCTGTGGAGGGCGTCGGACAGTAGAGAATCTCTAGGGTTCTGGAGATTACAGGAAACGCGTATCAAGGTATCCTGAAATAGAACTCACGCTCTCTCCAAGCAATATGACTTTGCCTTATTCCCGTCCCCAATTCTCGGGAAACTCGACCAGATATCCCGTCACCCGTTTCGAGTCTTCCCTTATCTCGTAGTCCACAATCAGCCTGGTTCTTTCATCAATCGGCGCGGACACCACATAACTGCCATCCAGGATCGGGGACCTATCTGAGTTGTAAACATAACAGGGGAGCGCATTGGATAGATTCCAGTCGACGTAATCGGGGTCGGATGTATAAATCGCCGATATAGAGACGCCTCTTTGGTCGGGGTAGAGGACTGTGGGGATGCCTTCCTGAAGGAAGAATTGGACGGGAGCGGCATGACGCCCTGTTTGAATATTGGTCTTCTCGGGTACTTCCCAGGTCATGCCGTGATCATGGCTTTCGAATTTGTAAATGAACCGATCCCGTTCCTCATGGTCATTTCGCGAGAGCCCGACGATATGACCCGGTTCCGGTTCGATCAAATCCCATTCATCCCCGACAAACCCGTCTGCATTTGGAAGGTGAATCCCTTCCCAGGTTTTTCCGCCATCCTTCGAAATTGCGGCCACTGCTGCACGCTCTGGATCCAGATAGAGCGGGACCAAAATCCAACCGTTCGACAAGACCTTGGCCGAGGATTTGGTTCTCGAACCGGGGACAGGGATTTCCGAAGGTTCGCTCCAGGTCTCTCCGCCATCCATTGACTGAACAAACATCGCTTGAGAAATCCGGTCTTCAGTGTAGGTGTTGTAATTGACAAAGAGGTTCCCATTCGGTAGTTCCGTGATGGCAACATTGCGGTCGTCGACTTGTGGTTTGTCAGCAATCGCCTTGGCTTCGGACCAGGTCTTCCCGCCATCAACGCTTTTCGTAAACATCGCCCGACCATTCTCGGAATACATATGGACTGTCCCCTCACGGAAAACACAGAACAGTGTTCCCTCAGAACCACGGCCGATCCAAGGCCACCCAGGGTAAACACCAGAGTATACGATCACATCCGGTTTGGACTTTGGCGGGGTATCCGCAAAGGTTCCTCCATAGAGAATCAAGAGTAGAATCGTGGCGAGTGGATAGTTTGCTCTTCGTGACTTCATCGTGAGGTAACCCTCTTAAAATAGAGATGGAACTTGAAGTCTTTGTATACCGCAAAATCCTTGAATTTCCCATTGCTCAGCCTCATGATCGATCTCATGATAAGAATCCGAGCCATCCATGGTGGCGCCTTTTTGCTGTCCCGAGACAGAATTGAACAGGTTCAGGAGATTTTCCGGTCGGCGTTCCCCTCGCTGGCGGGGTATGCTGATCGAATCCCCGACCTCTTGCGAGATCCCGTTCAACATGGATACCAATCCGTTTTGTTGGTGGCCGAGGGAGCAGTGGGTCGAGTGGATGCGTTTGCTCTGCTCCTTCATTTTACCGGAGTCGAATGTTGTTTTCTCGATTTTATCGCCACCCGTCCAGGTGTCCGCAGTACCGGTTTAGGAGGGTCGTTGTATGAAGCTTCACGTGAGTATTGCCAGTCACTCGGAATCCAAGGTCTCTACATGGAGGTTCAACCGGATGACCCCGAACTGACTCCCAACAGCGATGAACTCAAGGAGAGCCGAGATCGCATCCGTTTTTATGAACAGCATGGGGTTCGGGTCATCCAAGGGACCGCCTACGCTACACCGGTCGGAGACCCTCCGACTGTTGCCTATCTCCTCTATGACAATCTGGGAAGAGACCAACCGCTCTCTTGTTTGGAGGCCAAACAGGCAGTCGAGATGATACTCACTCGCCGATTCGGACATGTGGTCGATCCCGAGTCTGTCCGACTTGTGGTCGATTCGTTCCAGGACGATCCAGTCTCGCTAAGACCATTCCGATACATCAAAAAACCGTCTTCGAAAACGTCAGAAGTTCGACGGTTGGACCAGGCATTCGCGCTAGTTTACACCCCGAAACATGAGATCCATCATGTCAAAGAGCGGGGGTATTTCGAGCGACCCATTCGGGCCGAAGCCATCCGGGAAACCCTTACGGAATCTGGTTTTTTCAATACGGTCAAGCCGACCGAGCATGGGGAAAAATGGATTCGTTCCGTACATGCTTCGGATTTGGTCCACTATTTACAGACGGTATGTTCCAAACTAAAGGAGGGGCGACCGCTCTACCCTGATACGTTTCCGGTCAGAAAACCTGAAAAACGTCCGAAAGAACTTCCGGTACAAGCAGGTTACTATTGCATCGATACGGGGACTCCCCTTTATAGGAACGCCTACCTGGCGGCACGTGCGGCGGTGGACACCGCATTGACGGCTGCGGACGAAATCCTTGCGGGACGACGATTAGCGTACGCGGTCTGTCGCCCCCCGGGGCACCACGCGGGAAAGAGGTTCTTTGGCGGGTTCTGCTATTTCAACAACGCCGCAATTGCCGGGCAGTACCTGTGCGGACATGCGAAAGTGGCGATACTCGACATCGACTTCCATCACGGCAACGGGACCCAGGACATTTTTTATGATCGCGCCGATGTACTCACGCTTTCGATCCATGGACATCCGGATTATGCCTATCCTTATTTCAGCGGTTATGACCATGAATCCGGTGAAGGCGAAGGGAGTGGATTCAACAGAAATTTCCCCCTCCCTCCCGGTACTGACGAGGAGAGATATCTCCGCTCGTACCAACGGGTCCTTGGAGTCATCGAGGATTTCAAGACAGAAGTCATTGTTCTCAGTCTCGGCTATGACATTGTGAAGGGAGACCCAACAGGGACTTTCACTCTGAAATCTGGATTTCTGAAAGAGTTGGGTGGACGGATCATGAGCCTGGGCCTTCCAGTATTGGTGATCCAGGAGGGGGGCTACAATGTCCGGAACATTCGCAGAGGAAGCGCAGCCTTCTTCCAAGGTTGCGCCCAGGGCATCCCCTGAATGAGTTTCAATCCTTTCCAATCCATGATGAAACAGTCTTGACCATCATAACGAAACCTGGCATAGTCATTAGACTTGAGGGGTTTTAGATCATATTATTTCTTAGATATAGGCGAGGGGAAAAACGCCAACATCTCGGAATAGAGCCCTATTTCAAAAGCCTAAAAGAATGATGAACGAGTCCAGATCGTCTGAATGCGCCATTGGAATCGATCTCGGCGGAACGGGGATCAAGGCGGGAGTACTCTCGTCCGATGGCCAGATTCTAGCTGAATGGCGCATCGATACAGAGGCCGAACAGGGAGGGAAACATGTCCTCTCAAGAATGACCGGGCTTTGCGAGGAGATACTTTCCAATCTTCCGGAGGGTTTGGATCGGAATTCGATGGTGGGTATCGGAATCGGTGCTCCGGGAATCTTCGATTTCGATACGGGCACCCTCATCGCGGGGGCTAACAATCTCCCGGGGATGGCGGGCACCCCGTTGCGTAGCATCTTCGAGGAAGTAACGGGGTTGCAGACCTTTGTGGACAACGATGCCAATGTCTTCGCGCTCGCAGAGTCACGGTGGGGAGCGGGCAAGGGAACCCGCCACATGATTGCCTATACACTCGGTACAGGAGTGGGAGGCGGCGTGGTCATTAATGGGAAGGTTTTCCATGGTGGATGGGGATTCGCGGGTGAACTGGGACATGTGACAGTCGAACCTGAAGGGGAACTCTGTAACACCGGAAACCATGGCAGCCTCGAAATGTACAGTTCAGCGAGCCACATTGCAAATTACGCTAAACGTCTCGTTAGGGAAGGAAATGAAACGAGTCTCTCAAGACTTCCCGAAAACGAGATTACCTGCAAAGCGGTAGGAGAAGCCACCGATGCCGGAGACAAACTCGCTGGAGAGGTCATCAATCGAGCCGCCTACTACCTTGCCATTGGAATATCGGCCGCAGTCATTGTGGTCAATCCAGAGGTGGTGGTGATAGGCGGAGGCGGAGCCCTTCTAGGCGAAAAACTATTTAAGCCTATTCGAAAAGAGCTGATGAGAAGGGTTTACCATCAGCCAATTAGCGCGGTACCGGTTGTTCCCGCAAAATTCGGAACCGACTCTGGAGTCATTGGAGCCGGGGCACTTGCCTTTTCCGAGCAAGAAGAGAAACAATCGGTCTGATTGGGGAAGGATAGGAGGGTTCGAAGTCTCGGACCCCAGGGGGGAGGGTTTTATGAAGCCCTGGACAAAAATGAGAAAACAGATCTTGGCCATTCTTTTATTGAGTGGTGCCGTTGTCGTTGCCGGAAAGGTTCATGCAGACGATCTACGGGTCAAAATCGGGCAAGGAAGCCAGATTGAATTCCGTTGTGATGGCCCGATTGCGGCTGTCCTGGAGAACCGCAGTGGGGAAGTTGCGGAACTGAATCCCGGAACGTATATCTTGCGAGTTGTGGATAGTCCGAGCTTTTACCGAATGGAACCCCTGATCGCGGGAATCGTTTCATCTCCTCTTATTTCAAACTCGCTGACAATTCCAGCAGCGTTTTCTCCCAATCAGGAATCTTGGGTGGTCGAATTGGTCCGGACCCCTTCCAAGGATAATGCGGACCGAGCGGAACATTCGGCACGAACTCAGCTCAGGGGTAAGATCCAGGTGGTTGAAAGTGGGGGCGAGTATGTGGTCCAAATGGGCCCCTTTCCCAACCGATACCTTGCCCAACAAGGACTTCAAAAAGCGCAAAGAAATGGTTTCCCCGCCCGAATCCGGGACTTGGGCGGTATGGACCACTGGGAGAACGCAACCGCGATTTCACCACGTGCTCATAGACGTTTGACCCCCAAAGGATCTGGCAGATCCTACCAACCCAAAATCGATTCCCTTCCGGATGCTCCACCACCCCAGAGGATGACCATCGAAGTACCAGCAGAACCACAACTCGACCAGGAACCGACCATTGAGCTGGAGCCGCTACCCCTCTTTTCCGAAGAAGACCTCGCTCTCGAACCGTTAGCGTTGGAACCCGAGGAAGATATCCTGGTGCAACCGTTTCCCGACCCACAACAAGAAAAATTGCAACCCGACGTCGGGCTTGTTCCTGCGCCAAAAGCGAGAGAAAAGGTGGATCGGGAACCGATTAGAATTAATCCCGCCAACCCGAGAAGACCCATGCAACCGCGGCAGTTCGCGCGAGGCCCTGCTCCTCAACAGAGACGAGCAGCCCCAGCGCCGAGACCACAAACTCGGCGGAGATTGGCCCCACCGCCGCCGACTCCTGTCCCGATGCCCTCGCCTAAACAGGAAGCAAAACCCGAGGCTCCGGTTGCCCAGGCAGCCCCTGTGGAGCCCCAGCAGAAACCAACGCTGAATCAACGACCGCAAAATCGTCGACCGCAGCAACCACCGATGGTGGTGGAGCAACCACGTCCCCCGAGGCCGCGGTCGCAACCCCCAGGAGTTGCACAAACTCCTCCCCCTCCTCGGCCTCAGACGGGCGAAATGGATCGTTGGGTTCCAGAAGATCAACCGACTATTGGCAGCCGGGTCCTTCGGTCGATTCCGTTCATACGAAAGTGGTCTTGGCAGAAACCTCTCGTCGACCCTTCGAAAGGTCTCCCTCTATCGCCTGAGGAACAGTTTGCCAAGTCACTCCAAGAGCCACCATCGTCTGGTGGTGAAAGTATTTCGGGTCTCCAATCTCGTCCCGGTCTGGATACCGTTCCTTATGCACCCGACATGGTGGATGACGCAAAGAAAACGTATGTGGCTCCCTCCTCTCCGAAAGATGGAGATCTGGACTCGTTGTTGGAGGATGATCTCGTATATGATGGATCGGTTCCGACCCTTCCAGGTGAAGAAAAGCTCGTTCCTTTTGAATCTCCGGAGACAGCAAAACTTCCCGATGATGCCGAGTCGGTAACCTCCATTGACGATCTTACTTTTAATGGCGGAAGTAGCGCGCTTGTCCCACCGGCCCCTGGGGAAACCGGATCCCAGGCTGCTCCACTCTTTACACCCGGAGCATCGGATCAGCCCCCGACCACCACGAAATCGAGTAATCGCACCGCCATCTCGGGACAACCCAGGTTGTTCAACCTCCCTGCCTTAGGCCCGGTTCGTCGTGCACACGTCCAGCTATTCAACACCAACGGTGACCCTGTAACCGAACCAGCCGCACATATCGATTTGGCACCACTTTCCAGTTCTCGGCTTGAACACAGAGGGCTCGGATTCAGTGGGAGCTTCCAAACCTACGCACCAACTACGGATCAGCTGGTCCTAGTCAATGTAACCGACCTGAGTGACTACGTCGCGGGAATACTACCGGAAGAGATTTCTCCAGAGGCTCCGGTCGAGGTCCTCAAAGCTCAAGCAGTCCTTATCCGAGGTTATGCCTTGGTTGAGGCGGGACAAGGACTGTTTGCGGCGTATGGTTTTGATTTGGATGGTGATTCCAACGCGACCTGGCCCTATCCGGGGACCGATTCGGTAACTCCGGCGATTCGTCAAGCGGTCGCAGAAACTGAGTCGCAAGTTCTGATTGGTCCTTCGGGATCGCCGGCCACTCCAGTCTATTGTTTCTCTTCGGGAGGTTATTTAGCCGACGCTCAGTCCATCTGGGGTGGGACTGGGGAACCAGTCCCCTCGTATCTCACTGCAAAACCAGATTTCGACCCTGCGGATGTAACCGAGTTTCAAACCGCACAGTCAGGTTTCGGGGATAATGAAGATCAGCTAGAGGATTGGCTCCAATCGACCCCTAACACCTTTGATCGAGACGCAGCCGGATCATACTTCCGGTGGGAGGTCCGATTTACGGACGATGAAATGACGCAGCTGGTCAACAGTTATTGGAACGGGACTGTCGGCGAGGTTCGCTCGATCGACATCACACGCCGTGCTAGGTCGGGTCATGCGGTTGAAATGGAAATCCGCGGAGGCGATCAAACGGTAACCGCTAGATCCTCCGACATGATACGAGAAGCCCTTGGCCTGAATTCGTCATTGATCGTGGTCAAAGAAAGATTCGGACCCGGCGGCGGTTGGATTGTGTATGGAGGCGGATTGGGGCACGGGGTCGGATTTTCTCAATGCGGAGCCATCGGCTTAGTGAGTAAGAAGGGGGCCAATTACAAGGAGCTGCTGAATTACTATTTCGACGGGCTTCTCCTTGGACGGCGCGCGGTCACCCGTGCTCGGAGCGGAGCATAGATGGCTTAATGACTGTGATAGGCCCGCGCCCGACCGGTCGATGGACCCATTAGACTAGACTAAATCTCCGTTCCTTCTTATTTTCCTCCAATGGAAAAAGAGTTGACCACCCTTTCTGATCCGACCCATTGCGGTTGGCCCGGCCTCATTCAACAGTACCGTCGCTGGCTCCCGGTTTCGGAAAGTACGCCGGTTGTCACCCTGCACGAGGGAAACACACCGCTTGTCCCGCTTACAAGGTTGGCTGAAACGATTTCTCCGAAACTCAGGTTGTATGCCAAATATGAAGGCCTGAATCCAACTGGATCCTTTAAAGATCGCGGAATGACTATGGCCATCTCGAAAGCGCTCGAAGAAGGGTTTCGTAGCGTCATTTGCGCCTCAACCGGAAACACTTCGGCATCGGCTGCCGCATACGCCGCTCGGGCTGGAATGGGATGTGTCGTCCTGTTGCCCCAAGGCGCCATCGCCATGGGAAAACTGGCGCAGGCTTGTATGCACGGTGCCAGAGTCATTGCTATCCGCGGTAATTTTGACCACGCACTCAACCTGGTCCGAGAAATTGTCGAAAAGTATTCCACCATCGCAATGGTCAACTCGGTGAACCCCTTCAGACTCGAGGGCCAGAAAACCGCTGCCTTCGAAATCTGTGATGTCCTTGGCCGGCCACCCGACTACCACTGCATTCCTGTTGGAAACGCAGGAAACATCTCCGCGTATTGGATGGGGTATACTGAGTACCGGAAGGAAGGCCTCATCTCCGGACTTCCGAAGATGCTCGGCTTCCAAGCCGAAGGAGCGGCACCGATCTATTACGGAAAACCAATCGAGAAACCAGAAACAATTGCCACCGCGATCCGTATCGGTAATCCGGCAAGTTGGACGAAGGCCGAGGCGGCGCGTGACGAATCTGGTGGATTAATCGATATCGTATCCGATACGGAAATCAAAGAAGCTCAAAAGGAACTCGCCCGTGAAGGGGTTTTTGTCGAACCCGCTTCGGCCGCCTCGATCGCGGGCTTGAAGAAAGTGGCAGCGCGAGGAGATTTTTCAGATCACCAGTCGGATTTTACGGTGGTCGCCACAGTGACAGGGCATGGACTGAAAGATCCCGATATCGCGATCGAACAATCACCACCGCCCAGCACTGTCGATGCAACATTGGATGCGGTGATGGAAAGCGTTGAGGATCTATTGAAGTGAGCAATGAATTCAAACTGTCTGAGTTTATTTCGGCAGATCGAGTCATTCTGGAACTCGATTCGAAGACCAAGCCGGAAGTCCTATTGGAACTTTCGGAATTCGCGGTTAGGAAGGGACTCGCCCCCGACGCCTCGAAAATTCATGACGGTCTAGAAACAAGAGAAAAACTGATCAGTACGGCCGTGGGAGATGGGGTCGCGATTCCACATACCAGATGCGAGGGACCGGAAAACATTTTTCTGATTCTCGCGCGTAGTAAAGAAGGGATCGATTTCGATTCGTTGGATGGGAAGTTGACTCACCTTTTTGTGACAATCATCGGGCCCATTGGCGCGGATAAGGATCAACTAAAGGTCCTCTCTCGGACCGCGCGTTTTCTCAAGAAGAAAGAATTTCGCGAGACAGTGATGGCCGCGTCCACTGCGGAAGAAATCGTCCGATCCCTGACCGAGGAAGACCAACTCTTGCACACTCCTTAATTGATCGGGACTCAACATGGAAAACGACAACCGTGTCCATGACTCACTCATCCAGGGAATGAGAGATTTCCAGAATCTTCTCGTTCACCTTCAATCAGTCCTTCAGGAGATTGAGATACCGATTACTCGATCCGGAGGCGGCCTGACCTTCAGCGGATTCTCCTTCCAAATCGAAAACGATGCTCCGGTCGATTGGGTCGGATATCACATTGATCGTCCCGATTCACTCATTTACCAGATTCAAGATCGAATACTTCCAAAAGATTGTGCCCTATCGAATCTCAAAAGACTCCAATCTCGCCAGTACGAAAGATCTCTCCCGCTCCTCGAAGATGCATTCTTTCATCAATCGGAGCGAGACCAGATGGAAACCATCGCGGTGTTCCTGAGAGAGACCATCGATTACCTGAAGAATCTGCCACCTGAGGACGAGAATCAGATTCCGGAGCCTTTTATCCCGGTCATCGACAGAACCTGAAAGAAATGAGACCAAACCGATGAACACCCCTTGCAAGTATTGTTGCCGAGGTTGTCACCCCCCGAATTCAGCCCGCAGAATGTCTCCGGCTCTGACTTCGTTCTTCAGTTTTTCGTAGGTCTCATCGATACTCACCATGGCTCCCGAGCCCGGAGCAAAACCGCAATCTGGATTCAGAACGATACGTTTGGGATCGACATGCTCGGCGACTCTCCGAACCCGCGAAGCGATCTCTTCAGCTGAATCCACTTTTCCGGGAGTGACTCCGACACATCCGAGACCAATCTCGAAATCATCACGCAGATCATGAAAAACATCGCAATCGCCCGCTTCTGGAGCGGAGAATTCCATTGTGAGGTGATGATATTTCAGCTTGTTGAGATGGTTCAGAATGGGTCCGTAACCGCCAGAGTGTCTCTTTTCTCCGCGTGCACGCGCACCGGCTCGACGGCAAAGATGAAGAGCGAGGCGGGCGTTCTCGATTCCATCGATGACCGCGTTGACCATTTCGACTGAAAAATCCATTGCCCCTGTCGGATCGTCATACTTCGAGCGAACTTCCTCATCAACAAAGAGACAGAGGTGAGGATCGTCTATCTGGATGATGTCTGCGCCAGCTTCGATCAGCATCTGTACCTCCTGTCGAAGAATCGGGACACAATCTCGGACAAATTCCTCCCGGGTCGGGTAAGCGCCCTTGGACATTTCCCGATCCCACATCCGTTCGCCCAGCAGAGCGGGGGCGGGGAGTGTGGCTTTGATCTCTCGGTCGGTGATGGACTTCAAAAACTTCACTTCCTCGGCGATAAACCCCGGACGCTTCGGCGAGAGGCGCCCCACCACTGTGGTCCAGGGTCGACCATCCGATTCGTTAACACCGAGTTCAAATCCCTCAGCCAGTTCCGCGATCACACCGATATAGGATTTCCTACGCCACTCCCCATCCGTAATCACATCGAGTCCGGCTTGCTCCTGGAGAGCGACCACATACCGTATCGCAGAGTCCATTTTGGATTTTAGCTCATCTTCGGATGGCGGTGGATCTACCGAGAGTAGGTCCCGAACAAATGCCGGGCGCGGCATCGAGCCCACTACCGATGATGGAAAAAGTTTCTGAGTCATGCTGAGTCCCCCCAGTTCCTGCGCGCGTAGTCGAAATCTTGTTGTGTATCGATTTCGATGTATTCTCCAGGAGTGTCGACATGCGACATTTCAATCCCTTGCTCCAGCATCTCTTGGAATAGATGTATCAGATAGGCTTTCTCGAATACCTTCGCTTCACGGTATGGTTTACCCGCATACTCTTCCCGAGCACGATGGTAATGGGTCTTTAATAGATCGGCTCCCGATGATGAGAACTTGGCGACACCGATGTATTCCCCATAGGCATCAGGCTCCGGGATCTGTCGGTGGATTCGAATCACTTTGCCGTTATTCACAATGACTTTCTCGGCATCGTCGCTGGGGTGCTCGGTCCTTTCGGTGTAACGTGCCAGCCAATCGGTGTCGACCACGAGCGATATGTCCGCATCCTTCCTCAGAAGATTTCGCACAACATTCGAAGAGAAAAGAATATCGGAATAACAACAGATGAAAGGCTCGGTCATCAGATCTTCGGCGTGCATCAGTGAAA
>JAJDBZ010000596.1 GCA_029261095.1 Candidatus Omnitrophota bacterium
TCCGAGACATTCCAAGTGAAGTCTTGCTTACAGAGGAAGATGGAATGCCTCAATGTTGTGCGATCAATTGCGATCACCTCCAAACAATTCCCAAGGTGAAAGTCGGATCAATGATCACATCCCTTTCACCCGAAAAAATGCAAAAAGTGTCTCAAGGGGTTCGATTTGCCCTGAATCTCTAAAAATCACTAAGGCCCACTCACCTTTCCCCAATCCTGCATGAGGATCAGGAGGTCCAGTTCGTTCACATTTCCATCACCATCGAGATCGGTGGTGTATGGCGGGAACCATTCGAGTGGATGATACTCGTTCGAGGCAAATTCGATGCAGTCCTCATCTTCACATCCCGGAACCACACCCCAAAAATCGCCCTTACTCATCGTCCCGTTTGTGGGATTGTAGGCACAACCGATTCCGCGCCCCAGGTAAGTATCACAACCCCGGAGCCAGTCGCCAGCATTCAGGTCGGGACCCGCTGAGAAATAGGCTCCGTAGACGATTCCATTGGGAATATTTTGTTGGGCACTCACATACCTCGAATCATATCCGAAGGGCACGGTGCCATCGCTAAAGGGATCGATGGTCTGTCCGGGGTCGATATATTTGATCGGAGTCGTTAGAGGACCATGGATATCGCTAGCGTAAAAAGTCCTCCGAAAAGATGGGTCGGAAAAGGTCAGGCCCCCATCGGTGGGGAAACTAGAATCTGGGGTATTGTCGCAGGGCAACCGGAGGGGGCGGGAAAACCCTGAGGGATCGTTGAAGTCGGGGTGAAGGGATCCTTTGTCGGTTAGGTGGTCGAGCATCGCCTGCTTCATTGCCTCCATCCTCACTCGCGCGGCCGAGACATTGCTGCGGACATTTGCCTCCATGAAGGATGGTGCAGCCACAGCGATCAGGATGAGAACAATGGCGACGACGATCAGGAGTTCGACTAGGGTGAAAGCGTTTGGGTGATTTCTTCCTGAAAAGCTCTTGAAAGACATGATTTCCCCCTCGAGACATGATGACCAAATAAGAGGATTCAAGGTTGAAGTGCTTAGTTATAACATACTGACCGAGACGACTCAATCAAGTTCCAACAAATTTCGATTAATAAATCTCCCTTTGCCCCGTCATAAGGGGTAGAAAGGCGATCAAAGATTGAATCGACACAGGACACTGTCCATGCTGCATCGCCCGCCCAGGAATGAATTCCTGGGCTAACCATACAAAGTCCCTTCGGGACTGATTCCGAGTCGTCGGAGACGACTTGGTATGGTTAGCGCTGGGTTTCAACCCTGCGCCGGGGTGGGATGGTGGGGCAATGCGAGCAAGAGGCGCCCAATGAAAGCGGGGAACGAATGACCGAGAAGGATTGGATTCGTCAGGCGTTGGCCGACCATGAGGGTCCGCTCCTTCGGTATGTCTATCGGTTCACCGGGAATTTGGAGACCGCTCGGGATGTCGTTCAGGACGCCTTTCTAAAACTTTGTTCAATCCCTCCGGAGAAGGTGAGAGACCATGTGGCGCCGTGGCTCTACACAGTCTGCCGGAACCGGGCCTTGGACATCCAACGAAAGGAGAGCCGAATGAACCCGATCAGCGAACCGATGATGGCGGTCAAAGCGAGCGAGGAACCCACGCCTTCCGAACGGCTCGAAGGGATGGAGCGCGAGAGCCAGGTGTTGGCCTGTCTTTCGAAATTGCCGGACAACCAACAAGAGGTCATCCGCCTGAAATTTCAGGATGGCCTTTCCTACAAAGAAATCAGCGAGATCACCGGAAACTCGGTCAGCCATGTGGGGGTGATCATCCACAACGGGATGAAATCACTCCGTGAAAACATGGCCCAACTCGCAAAGGAGGTGTCGTGATGAAACTCGATACGAACGATCCCAGAATCACCGCTTATATACTGGACGAACTCGACGCCGATGAGCGCGCGAAGTTCGAAAAGGAAATTGAAGGCTGCGAAGAAAGCCAAGCCTACATCGAAGAGATGCGGGGCACCGCCGACCTTCTGTCCGTCGAACTCGGTCGCGAAATGGCCCCGGCCTTAGCGAGTAGCCAACGCGAAAAGATCGAAGCGAACCTGAATGGAAAGGCCAACAAAGGAGGTTTCGCCCGCTGGCTGTTCGATTGGCGGGTGGGGGTGCTGGTGCCAGCGGCCGCGTGCGCGTTGCTCGTCTTCCTGGTTTTCCCGGTCAAGAAAGATTCTTCTGCACTCTGGCAAGAACAGCACTCGACTCTAGCGAGGAAACCCCAGCCAGCCGAGGCCGAAGGACAATCCTACCAGATCGCTTCGGCACCTGAAGGAATGCCGGAAGCGTCGAAGCCGGAGGGAAGCAATCGCGATGAGGCGGTGGAGGAATTCTATCGCGACGTGAGGAGGCATGAAGTGAGCACCGGCTTGATGACCCAGGAGGACGAATCCACCTGGAGGGCCGAAATGAATGAGAGATACGACGCGTTGGCGGCCCAAGGACTTGTGGAAGAGGAGTCACTGGTGAAGGCGGAACTGGCAATTCCCGACATAAGGAATGAAGTGGATGGTGCGGGTGCCTCAAACCTGAATATGGACAGTTATGTTATCGACCCAGATGACCGAGAAAAGGAGCAAGTTGCACTGGCTTTGGGAGATAGTTCCCCGGCGCCTACTTCGACACCTGCCGCTATGTCTCGGGTGGTTGAACGTCCACAAATAGTCGAGTTGGCCTCTGGTGCTTCTCCGTCATCACCGAAGCCGGTCGATTCTATCATCTATAGACAATCATCTGCGTTGCCGAGCCTTCAACAAGAAGGTGGGCCCTTGGCCCGAGCAGCCTCGACAAGTGAATTCAGTCGGAACCTCGGTGATCAGACTGGAGCCCAAGTTGGCAAAGAGACCAAACCTGTTCCTATCGGAGCAGCGATTAGCGAAGGTTTGGCGGAGTCCTCGAAGCGTAGTTCCGAATCGGAGTATTTTGGTTGGGATGTGGACGCTGATACTTTGGTTCTTTCGAAAGAAGTAAGGGATGCCAGAGCCTACAATCTAGGCTACGAGAGCGGTTCTCAGCGGGTCGCAGGCGACGGCTCCGCGCTTTCAGCCCCCAGCGCGGCACCCGCTTCTGCTCTCAAAGGAATTGGTGGAGGAATCGGTGGAGCAATGCGAGGACGCACCGCCGGTTCGGCCGACACTCAGTACTATCTCCTTGACTCGGCGGGCGGGCGGCACGCTCGTGGCTTGAATCGCAACGCCCCGGGTGTCCCACAGCAGGTTCAAAACTGGGGTTTCTATGAGACAGAAGAGAGTCTGAGCTATCCAGGCATGGAGGACTACGAGGAAGTTACCGACAATGCCTTTGAGAACCCGCTAGAGGAGGGATATTCGACCTTCTCGATCGATGTCGACACGGCGGCTTATGCGAACATGCGTCGCTTCCTCAATGGAGGGAGTCTGCCTCCGAAAGACGCGGTACGGATCGAAGAGATGATCAATTACTTCGACTACGATTACCCCGGGCCGGATGGAGAGGTTCCCTTCTCTGCAAGTATCGAGACCGCCACCTGCCCATGGAACAAGGAACACAAACTGGCGCGCATCGGTCTCAAAGGAAAAGAGATCGAAGCGGAAGATCGCGGGCCAGCCAACCTGGTCTTCCTGATCGATGTCTCAGGCTCGATGAAACCCGAAAACAAACTGCCGCTGCTCAAGCAAGGTCTCAAGCTGTTAGTTCAGCAACTAGAGCCGAGAGACCGGGTGGCCATCGTCACCTATGCCGGGTCTTCGGGATTGGCACTTCCCTCGACCAGCCTTGAACAACGGGAAGCGGTCCTCGGAGCGCTCAACACTTTTCAGGCGGGAGGTTCCACCAATGGTGGCGCGGGGATTCAA
>JAJDBZ010000597.1 GCA_029261095.1 Candidatus Omnitrophota bacterium
GATGCCACCTATGAGGGAGACCTCATGGCCACAGCCGGTGTTAGCTTCACTGTCGGCCGTGAACCCAACAGCCAGTATGGCGAGACCCTAAACGGGGTTCAAAAGGACCGCGCGGTAAGCCACCAGTTCAAAGCGCCTGTCGACCCCTACGTGGTTCCCGGCAATCCCGAAAGCGGACTCCTCCCCCGCATCCATGGAGAGGACCCCGGCGAAGAGGGAGAGGGGGATCACCGGGTGCAGGCTTACTGTTTCAGGATGTCCCTCACTCAGGCCCCCGATAACCGAGTCGCGTTCGAAAAGCCCGAGGGATACGATCCCATGGAGTATGAGCTTCTCGCACGGTATTTCGCCACGAACAGCCCCTTTAACCAACCGAAAGATTTCTTCGCCAAGTACGACCCCGTCCCAAACGCCAAGACGGACACCAACAACCGGGGAGGGTTTTCAACCGACAACATCGGGATGAACTACGATTACCCAGAGGCGAGTTATGAACGCCGAGCAGAAATTATTGCGGAGCATGAGCAGTACCAGAAAGGATTGATGTGGTTCCTCGCCAACGACCCTCGTGTTCCCGAACAAATCCAAAGCGAGATGAAAGAGTATGGACTCTCCAAAGACGAGTTTCTGGACAACGGGCACTGGCCACATCAGATTTATGTCCGTGAGGCGCGAAGGATGGTCAGCGATTACGTGATGACCGAACCGCATCTCAGGGGCGAGAAAGAGACTCCGAAATCGGTCGGGATGGGATCCTATAACATGGACTCCCACAATGTGCAACGATATGTCGCTATCGATGAAAAGGGCCGTCCTGTCGCCAAGAACGAGGGGGATATTCAAGTGAGTCCCGGTCGCGCCTATCCCATTTCTTATGAGACCATCGTCCCCAAAAAGGAGGAATGCACCAACCTATTGGTGCCTGTTTGTTTATCGTCGTCCCATATCGCGTACGGTTCTATCAGAATGGAACCGGTGTTCATGATCCTCGGACAGAGCGCCGCGACTGCTGCCTCGATGGCCATCGAGAAAAAAATTCCGGTCCAAGAAGTGGACTACACGAAGCTGCGGAAACGCCTCCTCGCCGATGGACAAGTGTTGGAGTGGTCGAAACAGTAACTCCTGTAGACGAAGCGAAACCTCACTCCGGGGTGGCGGGAAACGTGATCCGAACCACAAACAGGCCCACTTCGGGAAGGGAGGTTTCGATTTCGAGACCCAATAGATCCGAGAACTGGTTGACCAGGCTGAGACCAAGGCCATGCCGATCTTCGCTAGATCGGGCGGAGTCCTTTTGCCAAAAAGGTTCGAACAGGTGAGGCAGGTCCTCTTCGGTCAGATCATGGTGAGTGTTGGTCAATGAGAACACCGAGTTTGAATCGGTTGATTCTAAACCGTACGTGATGGTCCCCCCCTCCGGTGTGTAATATACGGCGTTCGAAAAGAGGTTTCTGAGGATGCCGAGAAGAAGTGACGGGTCGGTGCTCACCGTCCTATCGGATGGAATCGTCCCTTCAACAGAGATGTTCCGATCGTGAGCCAGAGGGAGGAACGGCCCTTCCGCTTGGGCGATGATGTCGGCCAGAACCACTTTCCGTTTCTCCACCTTGGTCGTCCCGCCCTCTCCCCTTACAAGTGCCAGAAGTGAAACCACGAGGCTTTCCATGTCTCGAGCGATTTCCAAGACATCTCGAAAATATTCCTGACTCTCGTCGAATTCCCATTTTTCAGATGACTTGGAAAGCGCCACATCCGCCAAAATTCTGAGTTCCGCGATCGGTGTCCGCAACTCATGCGATACATCGCGGTTGAAGCGGCGTTCACGCTGGAACGCGCTATCGAGTCGATCCAGAAGGTCGTTGAGCCTCGTGCAGACCGGAACGAGTTCGTCGGGCAGCGAGTCCGTCACGAAGCGGTGGCTTAGATCGGAGGCGTCGATGGCTGCGGTCTTGTTGGCGATTCGGTCCAGCGGAGTTAACCCACGCTTCACCGACAGGGTGACGACCCCGATTAAGCCAAATCCCAAGAGGAGGCCCGCACCGGAAAACCCTACCAGAATTGAGAGGAGCGCCCTGTTAAGCGGCTCCTTCGATTGGGCCACCACGATCCGCAATCGATTCTTGGGATCGTTTGAGTCATAGCCTCGGAAATCTTCGCCCGATTCACCCTGGGGGGTCTTCCAGACTCCCGCCGCTCTTCCCGGTTGGCCGTTATGCAGTGTCATATCCTGGATAGAGGGCCCTTCGCCCTCGAATTCGATCCTAGGGAGATCCTCTCCACCCAAGGAAGGCGACCGCGCGAAGACAGATCCATCCGCGCGCCAGACTTGGTAAAACTCCGCGTCGGGCGAGGGTTGAAACTCGGGAATCGCATATTCGGTGAACTCTAATTCGATCCTGATGACACCATCTTCATCCTCCGCTTCCGCCATACCCGCGAAGGCAAGCGTCTTCTTGACCAGTGATTCGTCGAACTGATTGACCAAGACCCCCTTAACGAAGAGGTAGAGTGCCGCGGACGAGATTGTGAACAGAATGTAGAGAGCGGTAAGCAATGTCAGCGTCAGGTGGGTTCGGATCGATCTCATGAGGAACCTTCCCCAAGAAGGTATCCCATTCCCCGCCGTGTTTTCAGAAGTGGCGGGTCTCCGGGTCTGTCAATTTTCTTCCGCAATCTGTAGATCGACGAATCGATGACATTACTCATTGGCTCGACCAAATCGTCATAAAGATGTTCCTCGATTTCGGACCGGGTGACCACTTCACCTTTTCGCATGGCGAGATACTCGAGCAAGGCGAACTCCCGGGGAGTGAGATCAATGCTCTCATCTCCGCGTGTCACCGTTCTCTTGCCAGTCTCGATGACCAGCGATCCGATCATCATCCGGGAGGACTTCAGACCGTAGTTTCTGCGGACTAGCGCCCGGACTCGCGCAAGCAATTCCTCGAGGGCGAAGGGTTTGACGAGGTAATCGTCTGCGCCGTCCGAAAGTCCCGCCACACGCTCGTCGATCGTGTCTTTGGCGGTCAGAATTAGGACATGGGTTCCGATTCCTTCCTCTCGCAATTGACGAAGGAGACTCAACCCATCCAGTTTAGGCAACATGAGATCGAGAACGATCACATCGTACTCGTTCGATTGAGCCAACCAGAGACCTTCTTCTCCATCGGGAGCGACATCGACCGCATAGCCCACACCGACCAATCCCGCTTTCAGATAGGTTCGGAGTCGACGAGAATCCTCAACGACCAGTATCCGCACAATCGGATCTCCTCATCGATTGTTTTTCTAAGGGACGGACCATGCGAAGTGGGTCGATTAAGAGTACGCTACTGGTCCTAATCCCCAACTCCCAAGAGATATCCGGAGGACAAGATTCGAATTTCTAGTTCTTCCTCTCCCTTTTTGAGTTCGACTTCATAGAATGTCGATTGCTTCAGTTCCACTTCCTCGATACTCGCATTTGGATGGTCCGATTCAATCTGCTTACGGATCGAGACAGGGAGTTTGGAAACTGGCATTTCGTCCTCGATCTCGATAATGTTCCCCAATTCGTCGAGTTTGATCTCATGTTTGACACCATCCATTTCTGGATACTCCGCCTCATAAAAAATCGAACTGTTCGATTTCTCCAATTCAAACCCTTCAGGTTTCACATCCGGTCTGTGTGAGGTCACGGCTTTTTGCACGGGCACTGGAAGATCGTCCCATTCGATTCCGGCACTCTCTTCCTCTTCCTCATCATCCTCCCCATCGTCTTCCTCCACGAGATTTCCTAACTGGTAACCATTTTCCAGGAACAATAGACTGAATTCATTCCCATCTTCCTCAATCTCAATCTCGTAGTGAGTCAGGGTCGTGATTTCGACTTCCTCGATTTCATAACCCGCATATGATTTTTTGATTTGATTCATTGCCCCCCGGGGAAGGTCGGACGAGGGTATCTCTTTTTCGATTTCAACAATACGACCCTCTTCATCAATCTTGATCTCATGCGCGGCGTCTCCCTCTTTGAACTCTGCCTCGAAATAGACGAAACCGTCGCTTTCCTCGCGCTCAATCTCGCTAGGCATAACGCCTCCACCATGATCCCCGATTGCTTTCCTTACCGCAGCTGGGAGACTGGTGAGGGATACTGATTCCTCGGATTCCTCAGATTCCTCTTCGCAAGGTCCCGGAACTGGGTTCATCCCCACGATCAAGAGTGGGAAAATGAGTAAGAATAAGAAAGTTTTCATCAATTGCATGATTTATCCTCCACTAATTGGTTTTTGAACAGTACTATGGAAAGACCGCATAAGTCTCTTGCAATCAATCATTAATGGGTACTATAGACCACCTAAGATGACGAGAAGATGACAAATAATCCCAGGAAAACCTCCCAGATTAACGCTCCCTGCACATCCATTGAGGTTTTAACTGTTAAAGAAATCAAACCCTCGGCATGATAGGGGCTCAAAATGAATACCCATCGGAAGAAGGTCCTGTTCCTCACCTACAACTTCCCTCCCAAACTCGGCGGGCAGGAACAGGTGATTTGGGAGGTCTGGAAGCGTCTTTCCGAAAGATCCGACGCGACCGCGTTGGTCCAACATGGCGCGGATTTCGAAGGGGATAGGTCCATTATCCTGCCCGCGCCCAGAAGTGGGCTCCTTGCATTTTTCCGACACCTCCTGGCTGAGGGGGGTCGCCTCCAAAGATCCGAAGGTTTCGATGTCATTATCGCCGCCAATGGTCTGACTGCTTGGCCCGTCCAGAGATTGGCCTCAAAAAGCCGATGCGAAAGCGCGGCGATTCTTTATGGGCTGGACACCATCTACCCGGGTTTCGTCTACCAACGGATGATCCGGAGCACCCTTCCGAAACTCGATCGAGCGATCGCGATCAGTCACGCCACCGCCTCCGAGGCGATCAACCGCGGAATGCGGGAAGAGAGGTTGTGCGTTCTGCCCCCGGGTTGTAACGCCGACCCCTTTCTCATCCCTCAAGATCTGCCGGGGTTAAGGAAGAAATGGGGGACGGAAAACCTTCCAGTCATTCTCCACACCGGGCGGCTGGTCCCTCGAAAAGGAATGGATCGATTTCTCCGCGAGGTCTTCCCAAGGGTTCTCGCAAAAATTCCAAATGCCAATCTTCTTCTCGCGGGCGGAAACCCCGAAGGGGCGTTAGCTCACCAAACCGACGAGTCAACCAAGATCCATAAAACGATCGAGGCGTTGGGGTTTGGACAAAGTGTTCGGGTCACCGGCAGACTGTCCGATACTGAAAAGGTGGAAACCTTCGCCATCGCCGATCTTTTTGTGATGCCCGCAGTTCCCACACCGGGGGATATGGAGGGATTCGGAATCGTCCTGCTCGAGGCGGCGGCGGCTGGAATGCCGACTGTGGCCACCCGACTCGGGGGAATCCCCGATGCCGTCGAGGATGGAGTCACCGGGTTCCTCGTCGATCCCCATGATTACGAGAAGATGGCGGAACGAATTGTCGAACTGCTATCCGACCGCGAGAAAGCCCGGGACATGGGGGAGGCGGGAAGGGCGCGGGTCCTCGAGAATTACCGTTGGAACCAAGTCGCGGACCGGTATGTCGATTTCCTCCTGGGTGAACTGGATGAAGGGGACCCCCTGCCATGAGAGACGAACGCCTCAGCGAACAACAACTTCGAGAGTTTTATCGTGATGGGTACGTCTCGAAATACCCAACGGTGGACAATGGACGTCTCGCCCAGCAACTCAAACAAGTTTCGCTCGGACGCGATGACCGTGTTGTGGATTTTGCCTGCGGGAACGGGTTGTTATTGGATTTGATACATTCCCGGGTGAAAGACTATGTCGGGGTCGATTTTTCCTCGGAGTTTATCGAGGATGCTGAAACCCGAATGCGGGCGCAGGGGATCTCCAACGGGTCCTTTCAGTGCATGGACATCGTCGGTTTCTGCGAATCGCATCGGGAGGAATTTGACATCGCGTTCGCTTCCGATTTCGCCGAACACATCTATGACGATGATTTTGTCACGCTTTATACCGCGATGCGCGGCACGCTCAGACCGGGCGGGAAACTCTACACCCACACCCCGAATGGAGATTTTTTTCTTGAGCGTCTCAAAACCATCGGAATCTTGAAACAGTTGGAGGAGCACATCGCCATCCGGAACGAAGGAGAGATGGTTCACCTCTTGAACCAGTGTGGCTACGAAGTGATCGAGTGTTACCGCCTTCGTCACTACCGATGGTTTCTCGCATGGGTTCATCCTCTGGCATCGGTTCCGGGTTTAAGAGAGATCTTTTCGGCGCGACTCCTATTCGAGTGCGAAAATCCCATCTCATGACAGGCGATCCACGGATGAAACCGGCGGTCGGAGAGACTCCGGAATGGGAAGCGGCTTACCGCCGGACACGCCGCTCGATTCCAAAACGTAAAAAACGATTGAGTTTTTTTGATTGGCCCGATAGGACCGTCAAGATTCTCGATCTCGGTTCAGGCGATGGCCTGGATTTGCAGGCTTTACGGGAGATGGGATATCAAAACGTGATTGCATTCGATGCATCGAGCCACTTGCTTTCGAATGTGACCGGAACACGAGTCGTCGGCGACGCGCACTTCCCCCCTTTCGATTCCAACTCCTTGGATGTAGTCCTCGCAAATTCCGTTCTTCACCATTTCGACTTCCCGGAAATGGTGGGCGAGGTTGCCAGAATCTTGAAACCGGGAGGTTGCTTTTGTTTCATGGAACCTCGACCCAGTTTTCCCCGTCAGCTGTTGGATGTTTTGACAATGAGCGATTTGGCGGGAAGGCTCGTTCCTTACTTCAAACACCGGAAAGAAGGATTATTGGAAGAATACGAGGTCCATTACCGTTGGCTGGACCTCTATCCAAGCGTAGAGTCACTCCTGGATCAGAACGGATTCAGGAGTCAGAAGGTCTTACTCACAATGGTCGGCGTCTTTGCCCAATGGAAGTTGGAACCACCCCCTCACTCCGGGACCACCGGTTGAACCCAGGCTGTTTCGACATCTCCCTCCTCAAAAGGATTGTCCTGTTGTTTCGAAGAGACGATCTTCGCTCGTACGTAGAGTTCGTCACCTGTGAGATTGTAAGCCGGTGACACTCCCTCGGTTTCGAGAAACAATTCGCCAATTTCATCGGAATAGACACGAGTCGCTTCGACCTTGGGTTCCCCATTCTCATCGAGAACCACCTCGGAAGTCGGATCGAAACCCTTCCGAGTTCCGATGAATTGGGTGGTGTAAGAGACCCCCTCCTCCGGTTGTATTTGAATCTTCAGTTCTTTTCCATCGAACGAGATCGATTCCAGCGAGACCCCGGTGGACGAATAGAATCGACCCGCCTTCATGGCGTTCATGATGCCATCCGCAGTCAGAGAGTCGCTCAGGACTTGGATCCAGCCGCGGCCTGAGTTCGACTTCCCGATTTCACGCTCGTAATAGGCGTGTGTGTCATCTGTTGCGACCCCAAATAGGAGACGTGCACCGGGATTTCTCAACCGCATCGAAAGAACGATATCCCATATACGATCGGTGGCTGGAAATCCTTTTCCCTCGCGACCCCAGTTGAAGACATCGGGGTGTCCGTTATACACCTCGAAGAACTGGAGCGGTTCCACTTCGATGAGGGCCTCGGTCGCCACCCCGCTGGAGAAATTCGGGTGGTTCAGGTGAGCGATCATCGGCACGCCTTGTTCCCGGCTCTGGTTGTCGAGGATGGCCACAGCTGAGGCGAGCGCTTCGGCTGTCGAAGTACTGTTGACCGGCGGAATCACACGCTGGATATTGAGTCCATTAACATGGACCGCCGGGAAGTAAGAGGTGATTTCTTCCGCTTGAATGAGGAGGAACTTTCCATCCTTCTCGAAATGATCTTTCAATTCGGGCAGCGTTTTCAACTTCATATACTGGGTGGCTTCGGTGATTCCGATCTGCACCCAGTCCGGCCCGAACCTTTCACGGATCTGTTCGACTCGTTCGGGTTTGAGGTATCCCTTTCCCACCGGGTGCAGCTTTTCGGTGGAGCCATCTGACAGGATGTTGTGATCGGAGAGAGCCAAAAAATCGTATTCGTTATCGTAATACCAAGCCACCGCCCACTCCGGCGCGGCATCCCCATCGCTCCAAAGGGTGTGGGTATGGGTGTTTCCCTTGTACCACTTGTGGTTGCTATCTTCTTTGAGTTCGAACGCACTCGCGTGCAGGCAGAGGGGAACTAATATGAGGAGAGTTAATCGCGCTATCATGGTCGGATTCCTTACGAGAGAAATTTTTCGGAAGGATAGCCGCAATTGACCAAGATTTCATTACCCACTCACTGTGTGAGGTCGCCCATCACGGAGCAACGGTCATTACTAGACGGAGGCCGACTGCTTGTGAAGGGGAATCTCTGAACATGGAAGATCGACTCGCAGACCTGCAATCTCTTGGTTCTATGTCAAAATGGCCACCACGAACTATTCGCCGATCACCCCCTCCCACACTCCAGGAACTTCCATCGATGGGTGCGCCATTATAGCTTCCGTGTTCAGAATCTTCACACCATTCCATTACATTCCCGTGCATGTTGTACAATCCAAAATCATTGGGAACTTTCTGCCCCACCGGTTCGGTTACCATTTCACCGTTTCCACACCACCGCATGAAAGAATTGAGGAAGGGACTACCGTTACAAGTTTCCATGTTTAACCCTGTATCGTCACCAAACGCGAAGAGACCATACCGGTTAGGGTTGGCGGATGACCCTCGACAGGCATATTCCCATTCCGATTCTGAGGGCAATCGGAATGTCCCCAGCCCGAGGGAATTCAGGTTGTCCAGGAAACCGCCTGTCTCCCGGATGTCATCCCACGAGACATAATAAATGGGGTAATCGTCTCCCAGCCCAAAATCGTCCAGAAACTGATACGACGCTGGAAGCGAGCCCATGACCGCCTCCCATTGTGCCTGGGTGATCTCGGTTTCTGACATATAGAAGTCGTTTGCCAGAGTCACCTCATGGCGGGGAAACTCATTGTCTGAAGCATATCTCTGATCCTCTGATGTGCCCATAAGGAAGGGCCCTGCCGGGATTCGGACGAGGCGGAGGGGGCGAGCCCCATCAACGAGATCGGGAAGATCGATCGTAACCATGTCGAGGCTGGGATTCGGTGTGGGCGTGGAAAAAGGTGTTGGACTCGGAGAGGGAGTCGGTGTGCTTAAGGGGTTTGCCGCCGAGGCAATGCGAAACCCAGACAGATGATGTCCCGAAGATCGGTTTTCGTCGAAACGGTTTGCGGATCGTGCATGACGAGCGGTCGAATCCCAGTCACCCCCTCGCTGTACAATCGGGTAGCCGAAAAGGGCTGGCACTGCGCTTCCATCGGTTGGCGCGCCCTCGTAAGAGGACTGATATCTGTCCAAGCACCATTCCCTTACATTGCCGTGCATGTCGAATAGATCAAACGCATTCGGCCCGAGAGTCGCTACCTCTTTGGATCCCCGGGGAAATCCATTTCGTGGGTTATTCCAGTCGTACCACATATAGTCGGATCGATCTCCAGGAAGGTCCCCAGCAGCGCAATTGTCCGAACCCAAATCATCATCGTCATCATCATCGTCCCCGGAGGGAATCGATCTTTCATCGGAGCAATCGAGCGAGTCTCCGAAGTAGAATCGTGTTTGAGTTCCCGCGCGACAGGCGTATTCCCATTCCGATTCCGAGGGTAGCCTGAAGTAACCCTGCCCAAGCGCATTCAGTTTGTCCAAGAACCCGTCCATACCGGTGATCTGATCGTATGTCACGTCATAGACGGGATAGTTGTGCCCGATCCCAAAGATCTCGCTCTGTTGCTGGAGACTCCCCATCACCGCCTCCCATTGGGCCTGCGTAATTTCGGTCTCGCCAAGAAAAAAATCTTCGGCGAAATCCACTGTGTGTACTGGGCCTTCATCGGAATCACGACTCCGTTCTGTTTCCGAAGATCCCATTTCGAAGGAACCCGCCGGTATTTGGACGAGTCGAAGAGGTCGAGCACCCTCGGGGAGGTTGGGAATGTGGATCGTCATGATTCGCGGTCCCGCGATCTTGTGCCAATCCTCCATCAGTATCAGGAGATCCGAATCGTCGACACGATTATCCCCATTCACATCGGAACGTTCGCTGAGCAAGGTCGGGACAGGTGTTGGAGTCTGAGCAATGGCGAATCGGGTTTGGGGTAAGACAAGGATGGAGATGAAGAGCGCGAATCGAAGCATGTGTGAACCTCCAAGATGGATTCTTTGGAGGCTATCATACATTATCTATTTTTGTCAATACTCAAAGTCGATGTAAATTTGAGATACCAGAATAATTTTAGAAACCACTAAGAGAATGAGCCGCACACCATCGAGTCGGCATTACCGAGGTCACTCCCCCTCCACCCACTCGATCGGAAACCTCGCGAAGGTGATTTTCTCATAAGGGTTTTCCACTCCGCGCTCGTACAGCAGACCCACTTCTCCGCTTGGAAGTTCTGCGAGGCAGGAATAGGCCGAGGGGCCGGGGTGGATCAGGCGGGAGATGGGCCAGGTCTCGCCCTCGTCATGACTCAATTTGACTGTCATTTTGATCCGTTTCTTGTCGGCGGGATTGGAGAAGAGCAGACGGTTCGTTGTCCCATCCCCCTCGTAACGGATGAGGCTGGCCTGGCAGACTGGCTCAATCAGTTCCTCGTCCTCTACCGGCTCTGTCCAGGATTCGCCTCCATCGGTGCTGAGAGAAGTAAATCGAAGGTTTTCCCCGTGATAGGAGCGCATGTTCATCAGGACGGAACCATCGCGTTTTTGGATCGCCTGGCACTCGTTGGTGTAGTCGCCCGGGACCCCGCCGAGTTTCCAGCTCTCGCCATGGTCGTCGCTGTAGATGACATGTGATCGAAACATCCCGGTCTCCGCCACCGCGTGATCGCAAGGGATCAGTAACCTCCCCGATTCCAGTTGGATACCGACACCCGGACCCGTCGCGTACCAAGTCCAATCCTTGGCCTTCGTCGTCTCGGTAATGTTCACCGGATTCGACCACGTCTTGCCGTCATCGGTGGATTTCATCATCCAACACTCCCGCGAACCCTCGCTGGTCCCCGCTTTGATCTCCTTCTCGCTGTCATGACCCAGGTTACGGGTCATCGGCATCCAGATTGTACCCGTCTCCCGATCGGCGACCGGGCAGGGGTTCCCCATTACGTTCTCGCCATCCTCCGCGATGACTTGGAGCGGCCCCCAGGTTTTGCCTCCATCTTCGCTCCGTTTGAGAACCAGATCGATGTCGCCCGTATCCGACCGCGAGCTCTTCCGTCCCTCGCACAGGGCTAACACAGCACCGGAAGGAGTGACAAAGAGCGAAGGGATTCTGAAGGTGTGATAGCCCTCCTTCCCCGAGATGTAGACATCGGTTTGAAATTCTTCTTCCAATCCGCCCTCGGAAATCGCCCAACTTCGAGAGTATTTGGAGAATCCCCAGCGACCCGAAGAAAATAGCAGAGCCACTAATGCAAAAACAAATATCGATAAGACCAGGATTTTCATTGGAAAACTCCTCAAATGGCTGGGTGTTTACCCCTCGAAGCGGTTGGGGGCTTTTTCCAGGGGAGTGTGCCGTTTGGAAGATGGTTGATGAACCCCATGCGATCCCGTATGATCACCGGCTTTCCACCGGGGCGGAGATCTCGGCTGACTGACTAATCAGGAGTCTTTTTCATGACCGATCGTGTTTATAACTTTTCGGCGGGTCCCGCTGTGTTACCGGTCCCCGTGCTCGAGGAGGCCCAAAAAAACCTTCTCTCTCTTCCCGGAGTGGGGATGTCTGTTCTCGAAAGCAGCCACCGATCTCCCCATTTCACTGAAATCATTGAGACAGCGGAATCCAATCTTCGGAAACTCTTAAAAGTCCCAGAAGGTCACCGTGTTCTCTTCCTCCAAGGAGGCGCCAGCTTTCAGTTCTCGATGATCGCCATCAATTATTTAAGAGGAACCGGCAAACCCGCGGACTATATTCTGACCGGGTCTTGGGGAAAGAAAGCGATCAAAGAAGCCAAAAGGGAAGGGGAGGTCAACACTATCTGGGATGGAGCGGACGGGAATTACAATCGCGTTCCCAAACAGGAGGAACTGAATCTCTCCCCGGATGCTGCCTATGTTCACTATACCTCCAACGAGACTATCCAGGGTGTGGAGTTTTCGACTGAACCCGAGGTGGGAGAGGTCCCACTCGTGTGCGATGCCTCCTCGGACATCCTCTCCAGGCCTCTCGATCTCTCCACATACGATCTCCTCTATGGGGGCGCCCAGAAAAACATGGGGCCTTCCGGGGTCGCACTCGTTATTATCAGCGAACGTTTACTCGATAGAGTTCCCACCGAAATTCACTCAATGCTGGACTACCGGTTACTGGCGGAGAACCATTCCCTCTACAACACTCCTCCCACCTTCGGGATCTACCTGATGATGTTGGTGGGCAAGTGGCTTCTGGAAGAAATTGGCGGTCTCGAGGAGATGTATCGAATAAACCAACAAAAGGCCGGACTCCTTTATGACCTGATCGATGGAAGCGGCGGCTTTTACAGGGGTCACGCTGAACCGGAGAGCCGGTCGAACATGAATGTGACTTGGACCCTGCAATCCGAGGATCTTGAAAAGGAATTCCTAGCGGAAGCGAAAAACCTCGGGCTTTGCGAACTGAAAGGGCACAGGTCAGTGGGCGGCATTCGTGCCTCGATCTACAACGCAATGCCGCTGGAGGGTGTGACCGCCCTGCGCGATTTTATGGAAACTTTCAAAAAATCTCACTAGTCAAAACCTCTTTCACCGAAACTGAAAAAGGTCCGCCCATGGGCGGACCTTTTTGTTCTATACTCATAAGTCTACCATAGTGTAGTTTCTCAGAGGTATGGACCTTAAATTGCGATTCTTCCTTCTCTTGCTTTTCGCCTTCCCGGCATTTGTCGTGGAATCGCAAGACCGTCGCCCCCGTCCAGAGGGTGGAGTTTGGATTATGGTCAACAACCTTCCTGGGGCCAGTAAAGAAGTGGGTGAGGACCTCCTCAATTATTTCGCCCTCCGACAGGGACCTTCCACCAAAGTTGTTCATCCCGTCCAACTCATTCACCTCCTGGAACCCGATCACATACGTCGAGATGCCGTCCTCGTTTTGACCGATTGCGGGATCTTGCCTCTCGAACTGGCTCCCAAGATTGAAGCATTCCTGGATCGAGGTGGAACAATCCTCGCCCTCGGGGGGACACTCTTTCGAAATCCAATTCGTCTCAGGAACGAAGTCGATGAGACCTATCAAGGGATTGATTGGGTGACTCCCGAGTCTCTCCAAAGAGAGATGCAAGAGATTGATATCGATCTCCAATTACACCCTTTGAAACAATGGAATTCATTACTCGGGTCACGGACCTCAAACGATCCCCAACACGCCTCCGATTTCTCGCTGGATGAAGACAGTCGATTCGGAAAAGCACTCCATGTGAAGATTGAAGACCTCGATGGGTGGGACTCCTGGAACCTACCGCCACTGGACGTCTTGCCCGATACTTCTCAAAGTTACACCTCCTTTTGGGCCAAGGGCGCGTCCCAGACGACAAGTTTGGCAGTCGAATGGAAGGAGTCCGATGGCTCCCGCTGGTTCGCGACAGTCCCGCTGGAAACTGAATGGAAACGATACCTCCTTCCCGAAAAGGCATTCCGATATTGGAACAGCATTCCCGATCGAAGAGATACCGAATTCCATCTAAACCGTGCCGCCGAAATCTCATTCGGGCTCGCATTGAGCCATACATCGCCACTAGTGGGAGACCATGAGTTTTGGGTTGCCGAAGTGGGGACCACTTCCGGAGAAGGAATTCCCGACATCGATTGGAGTTTCGAGTTTCCGAAGAAGGAGTTCCTATATCCCCATTACATCACCTACGAAAGCACCGATGTGAAATCGATAGAGATTTGTTCCGCTCAAGGGCTGATTTCGGGCAATCAAAAATTCATGTGTCCCAACCCAATCAAAGCCTACTACCCTCGCCCGGCCGCGCTTGGCCAGTACCCTCAGAGGAAGCACAGGTGGATGCCTCTATTGGAGGCTCGATCCGAGAATGGCGAGTTAAGAGGTATCATTGCCGGGCTGCAGGTTGGGAAGGATCTTCAATCGATGTGGGCCGGTGTCTCAGTTGAGGACCCTCAGTTTTACAGACAGGAACCGATGCTTGATATAATCCGTCAACTGATTATTCGGATGGGTCAAGGAGATCTCCTTTGGGAAGCGGGAGCCACTCAGTCGACTTATCTGGCTGGTGACCCCGTTCAATTCGGAGCATCGGTTTACCATCGCAATTCACCACATGGAGAGACTTTTCTCCGTGTCACCATCGCCGGAGCCGACAACGGCCGTGTCATCTACCTGCGGGATTTTCCCAAGGGAAAATACGATATCGGCTCGGCGACCTCGGAAGAAATCGATATCCGGCCCGGAAATTCATACACTCTTTCGACGGCGCTGATTCAAGACGAGCAACAAACCGGAAAAGAGAGAGTCCTCGATCGAATCGAGCAGCCGGTTAGGAGCTGGGAACCCGATTCCACTCTCGAGTGGGTCACCGTTTCGGATGGGGAGTTTCGGATCGGCGGAAAGATTTGGAGGCCATATGGCGTCAACTATATGCCCTCAAGCGGTGTTGCCCTTCATGATTGGCAGGCCTTTGAGTATTGGCTGGAACCGGCGGGTTACGATCCAGCCATCATCGACCGAGACCTATCGAGAATCGCCCGGTTAGGGATGAACATGGTCAGCGTGTTTATCTATCATCGATCACTGGAGCACTACAATCTGATCGATTTCCTCTGTCGCTGCGAGAAGTATGGGTTGCGCGTCAATCTCTCTCTACGCCCTGGGACTCCTATGGATTTTCCGTGGGAGGACGTTGGGGAATTGATCGAGAAAAACAAACTTGCGGAAAACCCCAACGTCTTCGCATTCGACCTCGCCTGGGAACCCAACTTCAAAGATCACGAGAGCCGTCGCGCCCATTCCAAAGTCTGGAACCGGTGGGTCATCGAGAAATATGGTTCGTTAGAGGCGGGAGAGAACGAATGGAACTTCACTCCCGGGAAGATCAAAGGCCAGTTCGATGTTCCCACAAGCGAACAGTGGTACCAAGCAGGCCCCTGGAACTCGATGGTTACCGACTACTCCAGTTTCCTTAATGAGTTTCTTGGCGAGAAATACCGTATGGCACGGGACCTCGTTAGGAGTATCGCGCCCAACCAACTGGTCAGTTTCCGGATGCAACACACCGGAGACCCGACTTATCTCGGACCGACCATGATTCCATATCCCGCCGCCGCATTCACCGACGCGGTCGATTTCTTTGAACCGGAAGCTTATGGACGAATGGGGGACTGGGAGAAGATCAAGCCCGGGCAATTCACTGCGGCTTATCTTCGAGCTTTGAACCCTGAACTCCCCGTTTTTTGGGCCGAGATTGGCCAATCTTGTTGGGACCGCGCCAAAGGGGAAGCCACTTTGGAAGCGAAGGACCGAGTTGCGCGGTTCTATGAAGATTTTCATAAGATGCTGATCGCTTCACATGCCAATGGGGTCTGCTTCTGGTGGTACGCCGGAGGGTATCGAACGAATGAGCGGAGCGACTATGGAATCTTAAATCCCGATGGAA
>JAJDBZ010000598.1 GCA_029261095.1 Candidatus Omnitrophota bacterium
AGTGGCTATATATAGGTGGTTGTATTTCGTATTAACTGTAAAACGACTCTGGCCTTCTTGGTCATCGCCATCGTGATCGTCGCCTTCTATCTTCAGGATGTGGAGAAGGTGGAACAGGAAAAAGAGATTGAGAAAGAGAAAGAGGAACTGATCCTCGCCGAGAAGGATGATGTCATGGCCCTCTCATTGGAGCGCCCCGGGATGGAGACCATCTCTGCGGTCAAAGAGGGTGAGAATTGGACTCTGACGGAACCGATCAGTTGGCCGGCGGATAAATTCGCCTGGGACCCGATTGCGACGAGCCTTTCCTCCGCAAAAATCAAAAGAACTTTTCCAGATGAGGGCGAAACGCTCACTGAAGAGGACTACAAGAAGTGGGGACTCGACCCCGCCGGTTTGACTGTCAAAGCGACAGTCCGCGAGGGTTCCGCTGAGTATTCCTTCGGGTTCGGAAACACTGTGCCCAGTTCGGATAGTTCGGTGTATGGAACCAGCAGCGATCTCGAAGACAAAGTAATGGTGGTCCCCAAGTCGGTCATTGTTAACGCGTCCAAAGACCTGCATCACCTGCGTGAGAAAAAGTATCTGAATGTCCATTTCGAAAGAGACAGTCCCACTCGGATCGAGGTGTCGAACAAGGACCTTCAGGTTGTCATCGAGAAGGGTGAGGGTGAATCTTGGGCCCTCCTTTCCCCCACGAAGGGTAAAGCCGACGTAACCACCTTTCGGAAATTCGTCGAAAAACTTGGGTTGGAATCCATCAAACTAATCGATGAAGTGGACGATGCCAAATTGTCCAAGGCTGGCCTCGCGGACGATCAACTCGACTCGGCGACAACTTACAAGATCGGTTTTGGCGAAGAAGGAACCACAAAGACTTTTTATGTGGGGAAATTCGATCCGCTCGAAGGGGGTCATTTGGGCCGGCGCGAAGGAACCCGCAACCTTTTTGTAATCGATGAAGAGTTCTTCAAGGATCAACCGACCACGCTTGACTCACTCAGACCGAAACGAGCGATATCGATTCAGAAGTGGACAGCGAATGTCGTGTCCGCCACCTCCAATGGAGAGCACCTTTTCGACCTGTCGAAGGAAGACTTTAAGTGGCGCATGACTTCGCCGCATTCCGCGACCGCCGAAAGGGACACCGTCGACAACATGGTGGATGTTTTCAATGATTTCCTCATCACATCCTATGTCAGCAACGCAAGTACGGATGTAGAGCTCGGTCTTGAAATCCCCGTATTGACCCTGACCGTAGCCGGAGATGATGTAAGGGAGACTCTCCATTTTGGGGATCACGATGGAATCGGCGGAATCTATGCCGGTTGGGAGGGACTCCCGGATCGATTCGTCCTTGACCAAGCGGTTCTCGAGAAGGTCCTCTTAAGCCCCCTCGATGTGCTTACACCGGCCGAACGGAACCGTGTCGCTCCGCCCGAGGAATCGAGCGAACCGGAGCTGCTCGACCTGACCGGAGATGAGCCGGTCCCGGCGACTCCTGAAAGTGAAGCGGCTCCCGCGGAAGTGGTGGAAGAGGCCCCCCCCGAAGTCAAAGACGCCACTGAGTAATAGAACTTCTTGTAAAAGACCACTGACGAAAAAGGGGGAGCTCGCTCCCCCTTTTCTCTTTTTGCCTCGGCGCCCGAGTCCGCATCCAAGGGATGCGGACTTTGTGTGTGTAGCGACACGGTTTCAACCTGTCGCGGCCGCAGTCGATGCGAGGCCCGCAACGAGTTAAAACTCGTCGCTATTCACACGAAACCCGCACCACAAGGGTGCGGGTTGGTGAAACGACTTAAGAAGTTGGCGAGGTCTCTTACGAGACCCGTTGGAGTTTTGTGACCCTTCCATCGTTAATCCATTCGGCGACAAAAACGTTACCCTGGTTGTCCCACATGGCACCGTGCGGGGAAATGAATTGTCCGACATGGCGTTGCTCATGCGGGAGGTTCGGGTAACCCTCGATCTTCCTCACCCCCGGTGTGATCCCGAGGTGGGTGATGAGGTTGTTTTCCTTGTCATAGATGGAGACTCGACCATGGAGGTCAGGCACCAGAAGGTCATCGCCACGGGTGTCGAAATGGCAGGGGTGCAGGAGGTCCTTGTCGACAATCCGTTTGAATTCGCCATCGAGAGTGAAGTACTGGAGACGGACATTGGAGCGGTCCGCGACCACGATCTCTTCTTCGCCGCTTCGGGCATCGATCCAGATTCCATGCGGGCAGGACATCTGTCCCGGCTCGCTTCCCTTCCCGCCCCAGGTGCGGATGTATTCGGCATCGTTGTTGTACTGGTGAACATAACTGGAACCATACCCATCGGCGATGTAAAAATCCCCGTTGGAGGCGATCGCCACATTGGTCGGACGGTAACCCTTTCCATCGGGATAGACTTCGGCTTCTTTGGGATATTCGAGAGTCCACACCACTTCGCCATCGAGGGTGGTCTTCACTACAATCAGGCGATCGACATCGGCGAGGTAGAGAAACTCATCGCTCCCTTCCTTGCTGTGGGTGAGTCCATGCGCGCCCTTGGCGAAATCTTCGCCCCAGGATTTGATGAATTTTCCATCGGCATCGAAGACCACCATCGCGTCTTTACTTTGGTTATGAATGTAGATGTTGCCTTGGGAGTCTTCCGCAACCCCGTGGGTGTACCCATAGGTGATTCCATCGGGGAGTTTCCCCCATTCCTTCACCCACTCGTAGGTGTGTTCTCCAGCCCCCATCACAGTACTCATCTTTTTATCGCTCCCCGCCACAAGAATATTGGGCCCGGCGGTCGCCGCGACCGCACCCACCCCCAAAGATTTCATCGCGGTCCTCCGCGAGAATTTCATTCCGGAATCCTTCTTCGATTGATCGGTCATTGTTTTTTCCCTCACACATTCAGGTTAGCCCCCGTCGCCTCCACAGGTCCAGAACCGCGCGGGGGGAAAGGGGAGTATGGTGCGAGCCAAGCCGATTGATCAAGGGATAAAACCGAAAAAAATATCTATGGACAAACCCGCTGTTTTTACCCTACACTAATAGAATGTTGTCCATCCTTCGTGCCCCCGCGATCCTCGCCCTCCTCGCCCTTCCGGCTCCAGCCGTCACGCTGTTCGTCTCACCGGACGGCACCGGAACAGATGGCCTCACTTGGCAGTCCGCTTTCCCAACAATCGGTGAGTCGATTGTATCCTCCTCAACAGGGGACGAGATTTGGATCAGGTCAGCTACGTACTTTGAGAATGTTCTGATCCAAAAACCACTCACTTTGTTAGGGGGATTCTCAGGTATTGAAACACTGGAACAAAGAGAATTGCGGGACCCTGAAAGACTTATTTCCGCTATCGATGGAACTCGCAACGGGACCTCGGTTGTAACTGTCGATTCGACTTCTGCGACTATTGAGGGATTGGTAGTACAAAATGGTCTTGCTTCTGAAGGTTCGGGTATGAAAATTTCTAATGCTCTCGTTATTCTCAGAAATTTGGCGATATCAAGAAATGGAGATTTAGGTAATTCCATTTCTGGTGGTGGAATCCAAATACGAAACTCAACATGCGAATTGGAGCGTTGCACAGTTGACTCAAACGCTTCCGGAAGTGGAGGAGGTTTATCACTCGCTTTCTCAAACCTTAGTCTCATTAACACCACTCTCGCGGACAATACTGCTAGGCAAGGTGGGGCAATTCGAGTAGGAGGGCAATCCATAGTAGAGACAAGAGTGTGCATTCTTACGGGAAACGCTGCTGTTTATAAGGCTCCTGTTTCAGGTCAAATTGGATCAGGTGGCCAAGGTGGTGCAATTTACCTGAATTCGGCTGCCGGGCCGATCACACTAAAATCAAGTAACTCCGTCTTCGATAGAAATACGTTATCCCCGATCGGAGGAGGCTCGGTTTTCTTTGCAAAGGGTGAAAACACCGTCGCGTTCGAGCATTGCGCCTGCATTGTCGGTGAAGACACTGTGGGGTTCGCTTTATTCAGGAACGCAAGTCTTCCCAGATTGGTTAATTCCATCGTGGTTGGGGAACCAGGAGAGCAATCCGTTCCGATTTCGGCAGGAGAGGCTTTCGTTGAATTCAGTCTCATCGAAGGCGGCTACCCAGGCGAAGGAAATATCACCGGTGATCCAAAGTTTGTAGACATCGAGAATGGTGATTATCATTTGCTGAGAAGTTCACCCTGCATTGACTCGGGAACGGACACAGGATTGATCACCGACTTCGATGGTAACCCCCGACCCATCGGAGACTATGACATGGGAGCTTTTGAATTCCCGACTTTTCGTGGGGACATCGATGGGGATGGGAGGGTGGATGAGATGGACCTGCTGATCTTTCAGCGGGATTGGGGGAAAGTTTCGGGGAATTGAAGATCCCATAAAAACTTCGGCGACTTTCAGATTCCTCCTTGCGTCGGAATGACGACTATTCGCGCCATCGGTTTCCCTTTGATGCTACCCACAATTCCTCCACGCCTTCTCAAAAACCTCGCGGGTGATCCCCGGGACGAGATCCACTTTGCCGAGTTTGGAGGGGAGCACCATGCGGATGTCTCCGCCTAAGGTCTTTTTGTCGGAGTGCATGAGTTCCCAGATTCGGTGGGGATCCACTTTTTCCGGGGGTGCGACTGGGAGGTTGGCCCGGCGGAACAGGTTGATGAGGCGGTCTTTCAAGTCTCCGAGATCCCTTCCCAACAAGGAGGCGATTTCCGTTTCGACCACCATGCCGACCGAGATCCCCTCTCCATGGAGGTATTCGCCATACTCGGTCGCCGCCTCGATAGCATGACCCACTGTGTGACCGTAATTGAGAATCGCCCGCAGACCGCCCTCGAACTCGTCTTTGGAAACGACTTCCGCTTTGATTTCACAACAACGCTTCACTGTCTGAATCAGAGAATCCCGGTCCCCCGCAATGAGCCGCTCGATGCCGGACTCCAACTCCGCGAAAAGCGCCGCGTCCCAGATCACACCGTACTTGATCACCTCCGCCAACCCGGCGCAAACCTCTCGTTTCGGAAGGGTTTCCAGAGTGTCGATCGAGACAGCCACCAGCGCGGGTTGATAGAAAGCGCCGATAAGATTTTTCCCATGCGGCGTGTCGACTCCGGTCTTCCCACCCACACTACTGTCGACCATGGCGAGGAGCGAGGTGGGGACCTGGATGTAAGGCACCCCGCGAAGCAGAGTCGCCGCGACAAAACCGCCGGTGTCACCGGGAACTCCCCCTCCCATCGCGATCACCGGCGTCTTCCGGTCGCAGCCTCGGGAGAGGATCTCGTCGTAAAGTTGATGGACAGTCTCGAGGTTTTTGTGCTCCTCCCCGGCTTCCATCCGATGGAAGGAGAGTTCGACTCCAGAACCTTGAAAAGCATCTTGGAGGCTCTTTTCGTAGAGGGGCCCCACATTCGAATCGGTCACCACTATGGCCCGTTTGGGATGGAACCGACCGATCAACACTTCGGCCAGACGATTCCAGAGCGCGACTCCGATTTCGATATCGTAGGAGCGATCTCCTAAATCGACACGGACTTTTTCGTGAGAGGTCACAGTTCTTTCGCCAAATCCCCGAGCGCTTTGGCAATGACATTCTCACGTGGGAAAGCATGACCACGGTGCTGACAGAACCCCTCCGCGAAAAAGATTCCGTGGTCGGTCCCGAGTTTCTTGGCCCATTCTTCCATCTCGATCAGGTATTGATCGACTCCGTGCTGGGCCCGAAGCCAATCACGTTGACTCGCGTGACAAGCCAGCATGTCCCTCTTGAGGTCGATCTTCGTGGTGATGTCGACCACCATGTGCGGGTCGATCGGACGGCCCAATAGATCGATTCCCTCGGGCGGCATGCAGTAGTAGAGGGTCGGTATCCCGCCAGTCGGTTCGGCGGGGTTGGCGTCATCGGTTTCAAAATTCGGGCAACTCGCGCAAAAGCAGGCATCGCGGACCAGTCGACTGGTGAACTCATGGTCTGTCATGTAATCCGAGGGTGGGTGGGTCATCACCACATCGGGTTTTGCCTTGCGAACCACCTCGGTGACAATCTGACGGGTCCGCGGATCGACATTCACCTGGAGATCGTCTTGGCCCATGAAATAGATCTCGCAACCCAAGAGGTCCGCGCCCTTGAGCGCTTCCCCGTGACGGACTTTGGCGATATCGCGGCGGGAGAGTTCCATACTCCCTTTGTCCCCTTTGGCCATGACTCCGATGGCGACCTCCCACCCTTTGTCTTTAAGCAGGGCGACCGTGCCCGCCATAAAAAACTCGACATCGTCGGGATGACATCCGATGGCTAAAACTTTCATCTTCATCTCCAGAGAAAAACAGATTGGTAGGGCGGATTTGCGGATGCATCATCCGCCAAGGCCCTCATATTACGATCAATCAAACCGGCCGCTTACGACATGGCGGATTACGGACTCCGTCCTAATCCGCCCTACAATCGCAACCGATCAGCGAATCACAAAATCCATGGGCGGCATCAAAACAACACCCTCGCTGGAAATCAACTCCATACGATGAATGGCGGTCTTGACCGCCGGGAGGCTTTTTGGATCCAGCTTCTTCAGGATCGGAAGCCAGGGAGCAAAATCCTCCGAAACCCCCAACCTCAAATCGCTGGGGCGCTCGCCGCCGCCAGACATTTCCTCCATCAGCGCGACCAAAGGGCTGACCGGTTCCGGGATGACACGAGTCGTGTAATCCGTGGTCGAGGCAAGATCCGCGGCCGCGACGATCGCCTCGGAAAGACCGCCGATTTCATCAACGAGACCCAGTTCAAGCGCTTGTTCGCCGGTAAACACACGCCCGCCCGCGATCTCGTCGATCGGTTTCGTCAATTTTTCTCCACGACCCTCGGTCACATGACCTTTGAAGATATCATAAATTTTCGCCATCCAACCTTGGACCAATTCTCTTTGCTCGTCGGTCCATGGGGAAAGAGTGCTCATCAAATCGCTGTTCTCTCCGCGTTTGTATTCATGCCAGTTGAGTCCGATCTTGTCCCACATCCCGGTGGTCACCAACTTCCCGCCGACGACACCGATCGAGGCGGTGAGTGTGGTCTGGTCGGCAAATATCTTGTTCGCCCCACAGGAGACATAGTAGCCGCCGCTGGCCGCCATGTTCCCCATGGAGACCACGACCGGTTTTTCTTCCTTGAGTTGAACCACGGCTCGCCAGATGATCTCGCTGGCCAACGCGGACCCACCCGGGGAATCGACACGCAGGACCACCGCCTTGACCTTGTCATCTTCAGCCGCCTCTTCGAGCGCTTTTCGAATGTTCCCGCTGAACGCGGCTCCCGAGGGGCCGAAGGGGCTGGGTTCCTCATAACCGGGTAAGATGGGACCTTCGACATAAACAATCCCGATCGCATCCCCTTTACCCTTCCCCTCTTTCTCCATCTGTTTGGCGAGGAAGGTGAAGATGGCAAAGGGATTGGAGAGGTCGATTTCCATTTCTTTCTCTTTCTCGTACCGATTTTCAATCTCGACATCTTCACCCAGTTCTTCTTTGATCCGGTCGAGAAATTCATCCTGGTATTCGATATGAGAAATGAGTCCTTCCTCTTTCGCCTCTTCGGGATAGAAGAGACCTCGGTCGATGAGTTCACGGACCTCGTCCTCTTCCAAACCCCGGGACTCGGCGATCATTCCCACGAGGGATTCAAAGAGACTGTCGAGGAGCCAGTTCATGTTCTCTTCGGCTTCCTCGCTCGGTTCGGTCCGAGTAAAGGTTTCTCCCGCCGCTTTGTAATCCCCCATGTGGAGGAAGTCGGCATCGATCCCAAGTTTGTCCAGTGTCCCCTTGAGATAGAGCCCCTGGCCCGAAAGACCGGTCAACCAGAGGGTTGATGTCGGCACCAAAGAAAGTTCCGCCACCGGTGAGAAGAGCGCGTAGGAGCCAATGTCCAGGTCTTCAACATGGACGAAGGTTTTTTTTCCGGATTCCTGGAGGTCCTTGAGCGCTCTGTGAATCTCTTCCATCTGCCCAAATCCATAGGGGAGTTGCCCGAAGGTGAGCGCGACTCCAACGACCGAATCGTCCTCTTGAATCTTTTCGAGTTTTTCCAGGATTTCCTTCATGGATGTCCATCCGGACCCGGAAAATCCGAAAGGGTCTTCCATCGGTTTTTCGGTAAGAATTCCATTCAGGTGCAGGTGGACGAGAATACCCGAGTCCTCATCGGCCGCATCGGACTGAGACAATGATACCAACGAAATCAGCCCTAGGATGAAAAGTGTCGGAATCAGGCGCATCGAATGCGTGCCTCCTTTAAAAGTCATTCCTACGACATATTAAATGGGTTTCGTTAAAATTCGAAGTGGAGGATGGTCGATCCCGATGGTTGAATGGACCGCCCGGTGCTTTGGCCCGCAAATGTGGTAAAGTCCCCGCTTCATCATGACAGATTTGAATCTTTTTTCTTCTCAGGTTTGTGAGCAGGTGGAGACCTTCATGGAAGCCCACTTGGACTCTACCGCCGCCGGTTCGAAACGGCTAATCGAGGCGATGCGGTACAGCTTCTTCAGTGGTGGGAAAAGAATTCGTCCACAGCTGGTCTATGGTGCTGCGAAAACGGTTCGGGATTCGCAAGCCAAAAAGCAACCCACGACCGAAATCATGCCAGAGACTTATGTTGCGGCCGCAGTCGAGGCGATTCACACCTATTCTCTCATTCATGACGATCTCCCCGCGATGGATGATGACGATCTCCGTCGGGGGAAGCCGACTTGCCACAAGGCTTTCGATGAGGCAACGGCCATATTAGCCGGCGATGCCCTCCTCAACCTCGGCTTTCAAATCCTGATCGATGGCATTATCGAATTCGGAAAGCCGATGGTCCGAGCCGCACAAGCGGTCGGAGTCTCCACCGGTATCGGTGGAATGGTGACCGGTCAGATGCTCGACCTTTTGGGAGAAGAGACCGAACCGACCCTCGAAAAGGTCCAACTCATCCACAAGAACAAGACCGGCGCGCTCCTCCATGCCTGCGTACTCGCGGGTGGGATGGTGGCGGAACCGAACGACGAACAGGAAAAAGCCCTCTCGGTCTTCGGCAAGTCGGTCGGCCTGGCTTTTCAGATTGTCGATGACCTCCTCGATCTGGAACAATCGACCGAAACCCTTGGAAAGCGCGCGGGGAAGGATGAAGAACAGAACAAGATGACCTACCCAGCGGTGATGGGGATCGATAAGTCTTACGAACTGGCGGGCGAGCTCACTCAAAAAGCGGAGGAAGCGCTGAAAGTTTTCGGCGATTCCGGCAAGGTCCTCCAAGCCATCGCCAAATTAATTCTGCGACGCGACCATTGACTCGATTTCATTCCATCATTAGGATCGTAGGATAGGCTTTGAAAAGGAGTAGTAGAAAACCTCTTTCCTCCAGAGAGCGGCCGGTTGGTGCAAGACCGCAGGAAATGTTTTCGAACTCGCCTCGGAGCCGTTGGCGCGAACAGTCCCGCATCGGGGCTCATTAGTCTCAACCGGGTTCGCCCGTGACCGCGAAAAATGAAGGGAGCCCGGAGAGAAAACCGGAACTCCGAAACAGGGTGGTACCGCGAGCAAAAGAATTCACTCGCCCCTGGGTTGAAAAACTCAGGGGCGTTTTTGGTTTTGCCCAACCATTTTTAACCTCTCCCCCTAACCCCCTCTCCACCTCGTTGAGAGGGGGAATGAGAGAGTTCCCCCTCCCCGCAATGCGGGGAGGGGGTTAGGGGGTGGGGTTGAGGGTTAGGGGGTGGGGTTAAAGGAGGGTTAGGGGCGAGAGGTTAAGCCATCGAAGAAGAGGGAACACAGTTTGAGTGGCGTGCCCGCCCAGGGTTGAAACCCTGGGCTAACCATACGAAGTCCCAGACGGGACTAACATTCCCTGCGCCGTGAATCCTTTCTCGGCGCAACTGGCGGAGGAATCCTTTCCTCCCCGATGGCAGGAAGGGATTCCTGCGGAAGTGGGTTCGAGAAGGGATTCTCGAACCAGGTTTAAACCAAAACCGAAAGGAGGTGAGACAGTTGAAAAAGCGATTATCCAGCAAGACTGACGACGATGGCCTTAGCGAGCTTACGAGATCGCAAATAGCAACAAGCCGCGAACGCCGCGGCCTGACAGGAGACGGTCTCACCCAAGGAGGCAGCTCCGAAAGAAAAGGAGCAAGACCATGAGTAACCGACCGATCGATAGCAATCGAGTCCGGATCTTCGACACGACCCTGCGTGACGGCGAACAATCGCCGGGCGCCAGCATGAACACCGCCGAGAAACTGGAAGTGGCGGCGCTCTTGGCCGAACTCGGTGTCGACATCATCGAGGCCGGTTTTCCGATCTCCTCCGAAGGCGACTTCGAAGCGGTCAAAGCCATCGCGGAGAGGATTGAGGGGCCGACCATCGCCGGGCTGGCCCGTGCGGTGCCGGGCGATATCGACCGATGTTGGGAGGCGGTCCAGCATAACCCCCGCCCACGCATCCACACCTTCATCGCCACGAGTCAGATCCACCTGGAGAAGAAACTCCGGAAGAGCCCGGAGGAAGTGATCAATTTCGCGGTTGAGGCGGTCAAACGAGCTCGCGGTTACTGCGAGGATGTCGAGTTCTCCACCGAGGATGCCGCCCGGACCAGCCCCGACTACATCTGCGAAATTGTCGAGAAGACAATCGAAGCGGGGGCGACCACCATCAACATCCCCGACACTGTGGGGTACAGCAACCCCTGGGAGTACGGAGCCCTCATCGAGTATGTCTTCGAAAAGGTCCCAAATGTTCATGACGCCATCATCAGCGTCCACTGCCACAACGATATGGGACTCGCGGTGGCCAACAGCCTGGCCGCAGTCCGGGCCGGCGCGAGGCAGGTCGAATGCACCATCAATGGAATCGGCGAGCGAGCGGGCAACGCCTCCCTCGAGGAGTTCGTGATGAACCTGGCGACCCGGAAAGATTTTTTCGGATTGGAGACCGGCATTCGCACCGAGAAGATTTATCGCGCGAGCCGTCTGGTTTCGAACATCACCGGATTGGTGGTCCAACCCAACAAGGCGATCGTCGGACAGAACGCTTTCGCTCATGAGGCGGGCATTCACCAGGATGGCATGATCAAGGACAAATCGACCTATGAGATTATGACCCCCGAGTCGGTGGGTTGGCGCGGCACCAGCTTGGTCATGGGAAAACACTCCGGTCGTCATGCCTTTGTCGACAGACTCAAAGAGTTGGGTTTCATCCTGACCGAGGAGCAGACTCAAATCGCCTTCCGCGATTTCAAGGAGCTGGCCGACCGGAAGAAAGATGTCTTCGATGAGGATCTCGAGGCGATCTGCCGACGAGTGCAGGAAGAAACCGAAGAGACCGATATCGAGGTCTACAAGTTGATCAACCTGGAAACCTCTTCGTCCATGTCCGAGAACCCAACCGCTAAGGTCACTATCGAGAAGGGGTCCGAAACCCTTGAGGGTTCCGGCGAAGGCGATGGTCCAGTCGACGCCGCCTGCAAGGCGATCAAAGAGATCACCGGCACCCCGAGCCGTCTAGTCGATTTCCGAATCGCGGCGATCACCGGCGGCACCGACGCTCAGGGCAGTGTCAGCCTGACAGTCGAGGAAGACGACATCCGAGCAGTCGGCCGATTCTCCGGCCCGGACATCATCTCCGCCAGCGCTCAGGCTTACATCCAGGCCCTTAACTCGCTGGAGGGCAAGAAAGCCAGCCGAGCCCGAGGCGAGTCCGAGGTGAGCGGGCGGCAGCCGTAGTCAGAAACAACGTCGGCGGGGTGGGACAAGGTCTCGCCCCGCCTTGTTCTGGTTCCTACGGATTAGGATTAACTTGGGTTCGGCCGAGGTTTCAAACGCTTTAAGGCCGCCATAAAACCGGGTAGAATAAACCGCATACGGGAGATCATGACTGAATTTCAATGGAGGCATTGGAAGGATGTTTGCTCGCAAGAAGTATATGACGACAAAATCCACACCGAGGCTGTGGTGGGCTTGGCTGGTCTTGTTGGGTGGATCCGCGCTTGCGGGCGCTCTCACTGGATTTGCGAGACGATACTTTGATTTCAACGATACTTGGGTATTCGCTTCGTCCCTGGCAATTCTGTTGACTATTTTCAATCTCCTGTTCTTTGAGAAGGTCCCCGATACCGAGAAGGAAATAGACGGTCGCAAAGGTTCGGAATGATCCTTTTGGGTGTCGAGGGAGGGCGGTGACACAGCACCAGCTTTTTTGCCCGTCGGGCGATGGGTGCTGGAGGAAGTCGTTTGGATGATAGATTCAAGTGGTCAATTGGGTTCCAATTTGAGATTGGACAAAGATAGTGATACCCAAAGGATTATTCTTCGTCTTCTGGGATTCATTTTGGGGACAGTCTCCATTGGGTTAAATCTGATCTGTTTCTATCTTCTTTCAATGGACATTCCCCAAAGTAGTGCCGTTTTCAAAAGCACAGTCTTGGTGATTCCGATTGTTGGCTTATTCTGTGGTGTCATTTCCGTTGTGTTGATAACCGAAAAAAGAAAAAGCCTCTCCATCCATATTATGCATGCATTACTCGTCGTGTTGGCATACACTCCGCTCTTCTTGTTCGCGTTCTTTAAGGTTTTCGTTGGTATAGTCCAAGGACTTCCCATCCAAAATTGAATGACGTGGTTTTACCCGCGCCCAACAGCGGTAATTTAGACTGCCCTGTATTTACCCTATCGTAGTGTTAACATTTCATGTGAGGTCAGATTTCCGATGAGAGAATTTATTCGAATTATTCTTTTTGGGGTGGTCAGCGGACTGGTTTGGTCTCTCATTCCCGGAACGCTCAGCGAGCTTTGGTATTCCCGAGGCCAAACTTTGACCATTCTCTTATCAGGTATTGTCTCGGGTGTTCTTGTTTCGGTCCTTCTGGCGAAACCCTTGAGAACTGTCGATTGGAAATTGGTTCCGTTCTTTGGTTTGATTTCCCTTCCCCTCGGTGGATTCTTCTTTGGGTTCACCCTCTCCTTTGTCCAGCTGGCGGCAAAATCATTCACTGGAGCATCGTATAGGTTCGTGGACTACGGGTTCAAACCTCTCGAAACAGGGGGAGTTTATGCGATTGGAGGTTTCTATTGGTTCTTTCCATTGATTCTTATCCCGCTAGCGATCATAACGACCTGGTCTCTTCGCAAGGTAATCCAGAGAACCTCAACGACCAAAAAGACCATAGAAAATTGATTGTGTTGTTCCGGGGAGGTGAGATCCCGGCGATTTGCCTCCCTTTCCATGCCAATTTATTGGTGGATCTACATTTGGAAGCCGTCGAACGGGTGGAAAAAGGTTAATCACCGACAGGTTTGCCGATCGGTCTACCCGAAGATTAACGTATCAGCCGACGAATCATTGGCTTTGAGCCCACCATGAAACTGGGCAGAATAGACCGCATACGGGAGACTCAGACAGAATTTCAAAGGAGGGATTGAAATGATGTTTGCTCGCAAAAAGTATAGAACCACTCAATCGGCGCTCAGATTGTGGATTGCGTTTATTGTTTTGCTTGGTGGCGCCGCACTTGCGGGCGCTCTCACTGGATTTGCGAGTCGATACTATAATTTCGACGAAACTTGGATATGCGCTTCGTCCCTCGGGATTCTGGTGAGTATTTTCTGTCGCTTGGCTTATGAGAAGGTTTCCGATTCTAAGATGATACCAACTGAAGAGCCTGACAGTTCCCCGCAATAGGACCGAGTCCAATTCATTGGACTTCGCTCTGTGTAGCCACACGGCTTGAGCCTGTGGAGGGTTCGGTCGTCATCCAACCACCCAATCAACAGCGGAAAGGATTCCTCACTCCCGCGCACCGAGGCGGAGCCACGACACAGCACCCTTTCTGTTAGGCTTTCCTATCCAAGCGAAAGAAAAGCGGCTTCGGGATTCTCAAGAAAGCGACTGATTTCCTCGTGATTCCCGCGTAATAGATCCTCGATTATCGAGGTCGAACAATTTCCACTCCGAATCCATCTCACCTTGGGAGGAGGTCCGTGGTAAAGACTCAGTTGGTGAAAGTCGGAATCCTTGGAAACGATGGTCAATCCGCGTTCCGCAGCAACTCTCCAAACCTCGATGTCATCGGCTCGTCGAAGTTCCAGATCCCGAACGTGGAGAGCGCCTGAAAAGTGATCTTTCAGATTTTGAACCAACCTGGGCGAGAGATTGTGGTCGAAAAGTAAACTCATACCACCGGTGGGACGGATACCATCTTTCTTTCGCGGTCAGCCGCAAAGGCCAAGCAAGCGCGGATGTCTTCCCTTGTCAGGTCGGGAAAATCGGCGACTATTTCCTCCTCGGACATCCCGGATGCGAGATACTCGAGGATATCGTAGACCGTGATTCGAAGGCCTCGGATGCAAGGCTTCCCCCCTCTTTTTCCCGGCTCTATGGAAATTCTCTCTCGGTAGTCCATTTTTCTATTCTACGTCGGAGCTATTAAAAATTCAATTTGATCCGGTTTTTGAATGAACGGTTTGGGTCGTAACAATTGTCCAAGAGCGGAAAGGATTCCGCGCTTCCTTGTGTCGAGGCAGAGCCACGACACAGCACCAACCGTTGTGAAGCAGTAACATTGGCGGCTGAACAGAGCCGAGCCCGCCTTACTCCTCCAGCACCGGTTCGATCCTCACCACAATCTCTGTCTCGGTTATGGGCTGTGCGAGGTTGAGACCTAGCCGGTCGGGTCTGCCTGGGGCTCTGACATCCTCTTCGATGGTTTCACTCTCCACTTTCAGGTCGTCAGGACAGGTCACTGTGACACGAACCTTTCCGTCGCCTTCTTCGATCAGGATCTCATTGGCGCCCTCCTGCTTCCAATCGGACATGGTGATCAGCGCGGTTCCAAATTCCGTGGGCTCCTTGAACCGCACACTATCGGTAACAGTAAAGACGCCATGCCCCTCGCGGTCGTAGACAAATGTCCGAATCAGCTGTTCCAAAGCGGGAACGTCGTAGGCTGAGGTGAAATCGATTGTGAGCGTATCCTTTTCCGGTGTGAACCGTGATTCCAGCACCACCCCTTGCGCCTCCCTGCCTCGCTTCTGCAATTGTCCATCCACCTGAGGAACGGGATGCCCAAAAGAGTTCAGGACATTGCTTTCGTAGCGTCGACCGCTGAAGGTCCTGGCCGTGTAGACTTCGCTCCCTGGATCGACCAGGAAATTGACGCCATTGAAAACCACCTGGTAAGATCCCACATCGTTGTGGTTGTGCTGCTCGTCGTTGTGTCCCCCTTTGAGTGCGACCGATAGGCAGTCCGTCTGGGTTTCGTCCTTCGGTCGGCAGATCAGAACACCGGCATCATCGAACCATGTACGAAGAGTCCCAACCGGAGTCTCACTCGTTTCGCATTCGGTTTGTGAAGCCGAATTGGGCGCCTCGAACCAGAGTCGTTCCGGCAGATTTCTCCCGCCCGGTTCCCGTTCGAGGGTTCGATATTCCGGCCATCCGTAACAGAACCGACGGTTCACGAACCACATATACCGTTCAACAGGCTTCGCCCCGAGGGGGCAATCGGAAAAGGTGGGATACACGCCTTCCGCGATTCGCGCGCGCCAACCGAAGGAGGCGGGTGCACGAACACCCTCGCGGTCGTACAGGTCGACCTTCCCGTTTGTGCTTTGCCAAACCAACTCGGCCAGCGCCAGGTAATGCCCGAATCCGTAGTTCCAATAGGACATTCCCTCCGAACAATACCCATCCGGAGTAAACCCATCCAAGAAGTTCCGAGAGAGTTGTTCCGCGGCGGCGATGTGGAACGCTCGCGCCTCTGGATCCTCCAAGAGCGCAAGTGCTGCGCCGGTCACTCCCGCTAGACAGACCGAGTTCCAATTGTTCGTCCGATCGAACCAACTGTCGCGCGGCGCTTTCTTTTCCAGTTTAAGACGGAAAGCATCGACGACGCGTCGGCGGACTTCGCTGACCAGAATCTCCCGAGTTTCCTTATCAAGCTGATCCCCCAATATCGCAGCCGCGGTCCCGAGTTCCCAACCCAGACGCGCCGATCCCAAATCGATGTCGATCGATTCGCCCTGAAAGTTCTTGAGATCCTTATCGTGTGCGGGATAGATCCAAGTCGGCTCCTGAGCGAGCGAGCGGACCGTCTCGCCAAATCCGGGAAGGAACCGGCCTTTGTTTTCGATGCATTCGGCCAACACAAAAGTCGTTACCCGCCCGCGCCGGCGCCCAGCGACTTTCTGCCACCTTGTTCGATTTCCAGTTTTGCTGAAATCGAGATAAAGCTCGTCCGTCGTTTCGGGCATCGGCTTTTCCAAAAGATTTTCGGCAGATTGGATCATCCCGATCCGAGTCTCCTTCGTTGAAAAATTCTCCCAGAAATCGCGGTCCTCGATCGAACTCCCAAAAGTTCTGAAATCGGGGTTCAAATAGGTGGAGACCTCCGCGACACGATTCGTTGGGATCTCCGGTTCGGCGGCCCAAGCGACTGAAACGAAAAGAATGAAAATACACAGAAACCAATTAGGAGCACCCGATGACAGCGACCTAAGGACGCCCCACTGTTGACCTTGATTTGGATTTTTTGATCTTCTGAGAAACACGGTTGACTCCTGGTACTCTCGAATTTCCGCAGACTAGCAACGAGTTTGAATCACGGTAAGGGTTTCCAGTCCTGACTATGAAATCTCTGCAGGGAGGGTGAGGGAGTCAAGCGGTGTCAAACCGGAGGGGGATGACTCCCTCGAATCATTTCGGCAGGATCATTTCATGCTTTCTCGTTCATTACTTATTTCAACATTCCTAACCCTCATGGTCTTGTCCCTCGGGGCCTCGACATCGGCGCAGGAGGAGTCTGTTCCAACCACGGCTCCTGCTCCGGCCACTGCGGCTTTCGTGGCAGCGCCGTCTATTCCACCCGAACACGAGTCGCCGCGCGCGACCATGAAGACTTTCCTCGAATCGATGCGGGATGCACGAGGGAAATTCAAAGAAGAGAACCTGAAGAGGGCAGTCGATTGTCTCGACCTCTCCGACGTCCCAAAAGACATCCGCCTCGAGTTCGGCACCGATCGCGCAGTCATGATCAAAGAGGTCATGGACCGAATCCAATTGGTCGCCCTCTATCGAATACCAAGCGCAACAGACGGAAGTCCCTATCGATTCCTGGTCAGGGAAGAGGGTGAAATCGTCATCGACAAAACCGAATCTGGAGAGTGGCTTTTCACTCAAAAGACAGTACAGACCATCGCGGACCTTTTTCGAATCTACGAGAATAGCGAGAAGGTCAGCGGCGTCGTCGAAACGATTCAGAATCTTTCCCCATCGCTCTGGCTCCGGTCGAAGTTTCCGTCCTATCTGAAGCAACCGGGTTTTCTCCTTGAGCATTGGCAATGGGTTTCGCTGGTATGTCTGATCTCCATCGGGTATCTCCTCCAAAAAATCATTGCCTGGGTCCTCAATAACCGAGTCATGGCCGGTCTCAGGAAGAAGCCGGGATGGCAGAAACTCGATCAGAAAGACACTCAACTCGGAAAACCGCTAGGGATCCTGTTCCTCGTACTGTTCTGGTGGGTCGCCCTTCGATTTCTCGGGCTTCCGCCGGGCGCTTACGATCTGATATTGGATGCGGCTAAGGTGATGATCACTCTGGCGGGAGTCTCTTTTGCCCTCAAATTGGTCAATGTCGGAACCGACCTGGCTAATCTCCGAGCCGAGCGGACGGAGAACAAATTCGATGATCTTCTCGTTCCGCTTGTCCGCCGTGTCTTGAAAACCCTGATCTTCATCGCGGCTCTGCTGGTACTCGCAAACTTCTTTGGTGAGGACCTGACCGGGTTGCTCGCGGGGCTTGGGTTGGGAGGTCTGGCCTTCGCTCTCGCCGCTCAAGACATTCTTGGGAACCTCTTCGGTTCGCTCACTGTCCTGATGGATCGCCCCTTCCACATCGGCGATTGGATCGTAGTGGATGAAATCGAAGGGACAGTGGAGCAAGTCGGATTCCGGAGCACCCGGGTTCGGACTTTTTACAACTCCCTGGTGACCATCCCCAATTCAAAACTGACCACGACTCCTGTCGACAACTATGGAGAGCGTGAAATCCGGCGGGTGAAGACCTATCTCGGAGTCACCTATGATACCCCGCCGGACAAGATCGAGGCTTTTTGCGAGGGGATACGGGAGCTGGTCCGTCTCCACCCGGATACTCATAAAGAGAACTTCCATGTTTATCTGAATCAATTCAGCGGATCCTCCCTCGATATCTTGGTCTACATCTTCTTCAGGGTTCCGGACTGGGGGGCCGAGCTTCGGGCGCGTAACGATTTTTTCCTAGGCGTTCTTCGGTTGGCCGAGG
>JAJDBZ010000599.1 GCA_029261095.1 Candidatus Omnitrophota bacterium
TGATGGATACGACATGGTTGAACTCGATATTCAATCGACTCGGGATGAACAAGCGGTTGTCTACCATGATCGCCGCTTAATGGAGGATACTGGACGGGAAGGAAAAGTATCGGATCTTGATTTCGCGGATGTGGTGGAGATTCCATTTCTCGGTCTCGATGAGAAAATCCCTTCGGTGGATGACGCGCTTCAGCTTTGCAGTGAACTCAGTTTAGGTGTGATGCTGGATTTCAAGACTGAGGGGACCCATGCCTATTATCAGCGTGTGCTCGATGGCCTGATTGAACATGGTCTACTCGGATCAACCATCACTATTTCCAGTCGAACCACCGTCCGAGAGTTTTTCAAAGGCAAGATCTGGTTTCGTGTACTCGATGAAGGTAGCCCATTGTCGGAGGGGCAATACCTGTTCGATCGGGCTTCGGAGTTTGACAAGAAGAAGGTCGAACAACTCCACCATGAAGGGCTTGTCGCAATCCCCGCATTGAATACATTTCACTACCCCCCGGAGAATAATGTGCGCGACGCGGGACGAGATGCAAAGCGACTGCTAGAAGCGGACGCGGATGGATTCCAGATCGATTCGGTTTACCAGCACTTCTTCGGATTGCGGAAGAGACCGATGCCGGGGTTTGAGGACTGAACAACCCCCACTACATTGTACCCAATCCTTTTTTCCCGTTCCCGTGGGCCGGAAGACCCGAATATCCATCACCTTCACGGACGCCTGTATCGTGTGTCATCATCTGTCGACGATGCATTCCACTGACTCGTGACATCCCTGATAAATCGAGTAGACATCGCACAGTGAAAATAATGACAAGAGCGTTTAATGGAGAATCAATGACCCAGCCTAAACCCCTCATTCTCATTCCACTTTTTCTCCTTCTAGGACTAACATCTCCCGCCAGCGGCCAGATAGCCCGCCCCCATGCCCAGTCCACTGAACCGGGTCCGGCCAAGACGGTCGAACAAGCGCTCGAGGCGTTTGAGGTTCCGGAGGGCTTCCACGTCCAAAACGTCGCTCACGAACCGATGATCATTAATCCGGTTGCAATGACCTGGGACGATAAGGGGCGCATCCTCGTTTGCGAAAGTGTCGAATACCCACGCTTTGCTGAGGGGGAAGGGGAGGATCGTGTTCGAATTCACATTGACCACGATAACGATGGTAGAACGGATGAGGTCAAGACTTTTGCCGATGGTCTCAATATCCCCTCCGGGATTGAGGTCGGTTATGGCGGAGTCTTTGTTGCCAATGCGCCAGATCTCCTTTTTTTTAAAGACACCGATGGGGATGATGTGGCGGATACACGGGAGGTTCTGCTTACCGGTTTTGGTCGGAAGGATACTCATGAGGTTCCCAACAACCTCATTTGGGGGCCGGATGGTTGGCTCTATGGTCTTAACGGAGTCTTTAATCCTTCACGGATCGAGAACCAGGGCGAGGTCTACGAATTCACTTGCGCTCTCTGGCGTTATCACCCCGTCTCGAAGAGGTTTGAACTTTTCTCAGAAGGGACCAGCAATCCCTGGGGTCTGGATTACAATCGTAATGGCCACTGGTTTGTTTCGGCATGTGTCATCGACCATCTCTGGCATCTGACACAGACCGGATATTACCACCGCCAAGGAGGCCCTTATCCCCCGAATACTTGGAAGATTGAATCGATTGTCGATTTTAAACACCAAAAAGCAGCCTACTGTGGACTCTGTTATTACGACGCCGATTCTTACCCTGAGGAATACCGCGACCAACTTTTCATGGGGAACATCCACTTCGGAGGAATCAATAGAGATTCGCTTGAAAGAAACGGGTCAACCTACGAAGGCGGAGAACTCCCCGATTTCATGGCGGGGAACGATGTGTGGCACATGCCGGTCTCCCAGAAGATTGGACCAGACGGTTCCCTTTGGATTCTCGATTGGTACGACCGCTACCACTGTTTTCAGGATGCTCTCCGTGACTCAAAAGGAATCGACCGTCTATCGGGTCGCATCTGGCGAGTGGTCTACGGGGACACCCCCATGCCAAAACCCTTCGATCTTCAATCTCTTTCGAACGAGAAACTGATCGCCCATCTTTCGAATCCCAATGTCTGGTGGCGCAGAAAGGCGCGCAGAATTCTCACCGAACGAAATGACCTGTCGACAGTCGAATTGCTTAAGGGATTAGTCCATTCCGAGGGGCCGAACAACGGTCCCACCGAAGCACTGTGGACTCTCATGGGGATGAACCGAATCGACGAGGATTTCCAAAATCAACTTCTTGAGCACGCCAATCCAGGTTACCGCGCTTGGGGAGTTCATGCGGCGGCGGAGAGAGGACGTGTTTCGGAGGCAGTCTTCTCGAGTATCCAGGGACTCGCGCGAGACGAGAACCCCGATGTCCGACTTCAAGTTGCCATCGCTTCCTCACGCATCCCACACCCGAGAGCCTTTGATCTCCTCTTGGGGGTGATGGAGAAGGGAGAGGAGGACCCACTCATTCCCCACATCGTTTGGGAGAACCTCCACCACCACCTACAAGGTCACGAAACTCTGTTGGTGAACTGGATGGGCCAAACAGACCTATCCACTCTTCCCATCACAGAGGGAATCATTGAACGATCCATCGGACTCCTTCTCGATCGGAGCGATTCTACGGTTGCGACACAACAGAGATCTCCTGTCCGAAGAGGATCGATTCTGGATTGTCTCCCAGTGGTGGGGCCTTTGCTTTTTCAGAGAGTGGGGCATGAGCCAATCATTGAATCTTCAAATCTCTACAATGATCTGTTTACCCACGCTATGGCCAGGATCGAAAATAACGGGTTGGTCATCGAAACCCTGGATGCACTGTGGAGTCGAATACAGTCGGAGGAAATCGAAGACAAGGGTCGCACGGTCCTGTCGGTCCAAAACCAGTCGCAGTTGACCAATCTGCTAATCCAAGAAGGTGCCGTCCAACAACGAGCCGCGTGGATTTTAGCCGCATGGGGTGATCCAGAAGCGAAACGTATTGTCACACAGACTGTCGAAAAATCGGCTGAAACTGACCACTGGCGGAGTATGTCTCTGATCGGATTGGCTCTTGCCCAAGATGAATCCGTTCTCGACCTCACCTCGGCAATCCTTAATGATCCTGAGGTCTCCACACAATTGAAAGTCGGAGCATTAAACGCGCTCGGGAAGGTCGACTTTGATGAAGGAGGCGACATCGTGGTGGCTGCGTGGGATCGTCTCCCTCAAAAGACACGGGCCCAAGCTCTCAACCTCCTGACAGGGCGAAGGCCCTGGGCGGAGAGATTGGTGGAGGCGGTCGAAACGGGGTCGATCCCGAAAGAGACATTGAATGTGAATACAGCCCGTCGACTCGTTCAGTTTCGAGAGGAATCGCTTACCGCGAGGGTAGAAGACATCTGGGGGAAAGTTCGTACAGGACGGGATAAGGATCGGAATCAACGCGAGCGTCATTTCAAATGGGTTCTCACACAGGGGGATAGCGATCCTAAAGCGGGTATGAACGTTTTTAAAAAAGCCTGCGCTCAATGTCACCAGATTTATGGTTATGGCAAAGAGGTTGGCCCGGATATCACAGAGAATGGTCGCGATGGTCTCGACCAGATTCTGTCCAACGTCCTCGATCCGAATCTTGTTATTGGCAGCGGGTATATCGCATGGACGATCTGGACCCATGATGAGGAGATTCATACCGGGATTCTCGTGGAGAACTCAGATGACAGAGTGGTGCTTAAACTGGAGGGTGACGATCAAGTGATTGTTCCGCGAGAGGATATTGCCGAGATGGCGGAATCAGAAATCTCTCTCATGCCCGAACAGTTGGAAGAGGGTTTGACCCATCAAGAGTTCCGAGACCTCATCGCATTCCTTCGAACCTCGGAGCCCCCGGTTGCTTGGCAACAACTGGAGGAAGGGACCCAATCCGAATAGGTGAGCAGACAGGATGGAATTGTTTCCGTCAGGGTTCCATCCACATCTGAGCGAACTCGAACAGTTGTTGTGGGGTGGCCCCCATCTCGATCAGGTCGATGAGGGCTTGCGCGTTGTTCATCGAGGGGGTGCTATTCGGGTCGAACGGGTTGCTTCCAGCGAGCCATTCGATGATGTTCGCGAAACCGTCGCCGTCGGAGTCGAGCTGGTCCGGGTTGTACACATCGGGAGCGGTATCCACCGCTGAACAGACTCCGTCCATATCCGGGTCCTCGCACTCGGGCGTTCCCAAGGCGACCCAGGATACCCGATGGTCTCCCGCTGGAGATCCGTTCGCGAAATCCGTCTGAAGCGATATCTCAAACCCAGAGGCGTCCGCGTTGTCCACCACTGTGTGAACCTCTTCACCCTCGACCCTCACCAGTAGGGTTGGCGTATCCGTATAGGCGGTCTCAAACACAATCTGCTGGGCCGCCGCGCCCGCGAGAACTTCACCACTTTCGCCACCCATTGGGATCGTCTCCCCAGCTTCAATGGAGAACCAAGCGACCCGCTCAGTAATAGCACCGGGAGCAGGAACCGAGGAGTTCGGACGAATGCGAACCCGGAAACTGGCGGAGCCGATTTCATCCACCTCGACATGTAGGGTGGTGGAATCGAACTCGCTGATGATCGTGGCGATCACCAGGGGTTGAGATCCGATCGGGTAAGGGAAATCGAAGATCACATCCTGCCAATCGCCGGTGGTCACAAAGGTTCCGACATTCCACTCGGCAGGACCGGGGTTCATGGCGAGGTAGGACAACTGCTCGTTGCCCAACACCGCGGGATCGCCTGGGTCCTTCTCGGCTCTCAACTCAAGACCCATGTTGGTCAGGTTCTGGATATCGGGTTGTACCACCACTCCGCTGTCGAAACTGGACATGCTGGCGAAAACTCTCGGGGAAGCGGTTTGAGCTTGA
>JAJDBZ010000600.1 GCA_029261095.1 Candidatus Omnitrophota bacterium
GTCTGGCGAGGCCCGCCCAATTCAGCCATTCCTTTTTAAAATGAGTCCCCTCAACCATTACATCGGAGGTGACAATTTCCGCCATTCCGGGGGTCGCTCTCCGAACCGCGGCGTCATCTCCTATCGGGATCACCAGATCCGAACCCAATTCTTGTAGGGACGAATAAAGGAGGTCCAACCAACCCGATTCGCCTATGTCGGAAAGCGTTCGTTGGTTTTTCATGGGGCGTGAGATTCTCTTACTGAAAGATTTCAGGTCAACAAAACTTGCCGGATCGAGTCTGGTATCCGAGGGTGCATTGAGGGATGAAGAAATCGCAGATTGGCTTTAATCCTCTTCAATGGATCCCTCGGATACGGTTTGGTTCGCTATCTCCGCTTCTGCTTCCTCGGGAGAGACAGGAATAGTCGCGGAATCGTACTCTTCATCTTCCCCCTCGACTTCGGCAAGAGCCTGAGAGATCTCATCGATTTTTGGAAGTTCGCCAAGATCGCGAAGACCAAAATGATTGAGAAACTGTTTTGTCACTCGGTACATGAAGGGTTGTCCGGGAACATCTTTCCGTCCCGATATCTTGATCAACCTGCGTTGAAGCAATGTATGAACCATCGAGTCGATGTTCACGCCTCGAATGGCTTCGATTTCGGCGCGCGTGACCGGCTGCCTATAGGCGATGATAGCCAAAGTTTCGAGAGCGGCTTGAGAGAGTGTCCTCTTCTTGCGCCGCTCAAGAAGTTTATCCACTTGTTCGGCTAGTTCGTGTTTGGTCCCGAGGAGATAACCGCCAGCAACCTCCACCACCTGAAGACCTCTGCTGTCGTCCTCATCGAGAGATTTACGCCATTCCTCCATCGCCTCGCCGATCTGTTCGGGAGATTTCTCCGGGAGAACCTCCGCTATTCTTTTGACAGTCAGTGGCTCATCGGTGGCGAAAAAAAGCGCTTCTAAAATCGGTCCCAGATTCATCCTTTTCCTCGATTGTCCATTAAGATTCTATTTGAAGATCATCATCATCGTCTTCATCTTCGGATTCTTCTTCTTCCCAATCCTCATCCCAGTCGTCGTCGTCACGACCTCCGTCGCCTAGGTCCTTCACCGAGTCGTCTTCGACCCGGTTACCGACAAATCCGTCTTCGTCCGCCGCCACGACCACTTGATACTCGCCATCTTCCTGCATTTCCAAGTTACTTGTTTTGAAAATCCAGATATCTCCGAAGGTGGTGTCTTGTTTGGCTCGAACCCGAATCAGGCGCATCAATTCGAGAAGGGCGAGGAAGGTGACGATGATTTCAACACGCGATTCCATCGATTGAAGATAGAGGGAAAGACACATCTCATCCTTCTCTTGGAGAAGGAGTTGGAGTTCGGCCATCTTTTCATCGATGGTGTACTCCTCACCCTGAATGGTGGGCGGAGCCGCATCCCCGATTTCTTTCAGAACTTTCTGAAACGCGGTTGCGAGGTCAAAAATGTTGACCTCATAGAACTCCACCACCTCGCGTTCGCCGACGCCCGGGGGAGTCTTCTCTCGAACATAGAGTTGGCGACGTTTTTCTTCCGCTTCACGAAGGACATTGGCGGCTTCTTTGAATCTTTCATAATCTTTGAGTCGCCTCAGAAGCAGGGCCTGTTCATCGATTTCGATATCTTCCTCTTCCAAGGTTTCAGTAGGAAGAAGCTGACGGGACTTGAGGACCATCAAATTACTGGCGATAACCAAATACTCGCCGACCTCCTCGAGATCGGGTGTCTCCATTGATTTGACATAATCCAAAAATTCTTCGGCGATGACCGAGAGCGAGACTTGAAAAATATCGAGGTCGTGTTCACGGACAAGCGAGAGGAGTTTTTCGAGGGGTCCCTGGTAACCCTCTTGGGTCACCTGATAAGAAATCCGGGAGATGCCATTCTCTTCCTCTAACGAGTTTTCGGGCTCCCGTTCGGGGGCATTTGGTTCTTGTTCTGTCATTCCCATCCAGATCCCGGCTGAAATAACCCCTAAAGGGGGTAAAAAAAAGCCGCCAATGGCGGAGCGTTTCAAACCCAACGAGGCCGAAAAGCGGCCTTTATCGAGGAAGGAGGACTATAGACGAGGGAGCTTTTTGGGGCAAGGTTCCATTTCGGAGTCAAACGCTAGTTATTACTTTTCTCCGCCGAAAATTCCACGCAGCACTCCACCCACGTCTTCGACATCAAGGCCAGTCTTCTCGCGGAGTTCATCACCGTATTTGTCGCCTATCTTCTCTTGTAAAACATTGATTCCCGTATCGACGGCTGTCCCAAAGTCGACACGGGGAACAGGTCGAGTAACCGTTCCCCCCATTGGAATGTCAAGAAAGGCATAGTTCGAATCCTTGGTGGCTCGAAGGGCATTTCGAATAAGAGACGGGACCTCATCTACCGATGATTTGGCAACATTGACTCGTGCAGTCGCTGAGAGTTGATTGTCAAATCCGATAGTACCACTAATCGCCAGCCCCCCCTTGGCCCCCATCAGGATGATGGGGTCAAGTTTATACCCATTGGCGGTCTGAACGATTTTTCCTTTGGCATCGGTAAGATCGTATCCATTACGCAACCAGTCCCACCCTATGATGTTTACGATAGTGGATGGTACTGGGTGACTGGTCAGCACACGACCATTCTTAACAAGAAAGGTCACTTCCAGAGATTCGGGGTGCTCTCCTTGTCCAAAGAATCCTTTGATATTTGCATCGAGGTTTCCGGTAAGAAACCCTGAAGCCGCGGGTTTGTAAAGATTGACTACCGGTTCGATAGCGACTCCGAGAATTTTAGCTTGGACTTTCTTGATATCTGCATTGTAACCATCGACCCGAAGGATGATCTTTCCAGGTGTATCGGCGAGACGGACATCAAGACCTTCCGATTGCAAGGTGTCGGCATCGAACTGAACGTTTCCATCGACACGGACTTTCATCGCGGGATTTTCTTTGGGAACAATCCCCACACCAGCCAAGGCGAGGGTCCCCTCCAAGGAGGGGAAATTAGATGCGGAAGGATTACCACGAACATTGACATCGACACCCACTCTGCCAGAGAGCGCGCCATTCTCTAGAACAGAGGGCGCCGCGAGGGATGCCAACCGACCGACATCGAGGTTCTCGCCTTTCACATTAAGATTCAAGCTGGTTTTCTTGTCGTCTAAAAGCGAATCGATCTGACCGCTGATGGTCAGCGGAATTTCATCGATGGAAAGAGAAAGACCTGGAAGTTTGAGTTGATCCGCGTTGGGTGAATAATTGGCATCCAGGTTAACCCCGATGGATTTGAAACTGAAGTTACTCTTGTCGGGCCCGAGGTCTCTCACGGCCAAGTTCGTGGCGCCCATCTTTCCTTTCACATCGAAGGGAGAGGACTCGCCAGCACGGGCCATTTCGAGATTGAGGTTAACCACACCCGACTGAATCTGCATATTGTTGGATGCCATCACGAAGGGGTTGAGCAGTGGCGCGGAAAGCGAGTCGGCCTGGACTTTGAAACTACCCTTTGCGGTATTGGGATCATAGTTGCCGCTGCCCTTGATCTCTTGGGGTCCCCCTTTCAGACCACCAATCGCAAGACTCGAGGGAGCTATTTGTATTGGGCCGCCGGTATCTCCTTTCGGGATATTGCTGTCGACCTTCCAATTAATCTGAAATCCGCCTCCATCCGAGAGCTCCTTCGGGATGATCGGAGGAGTGGTGGGCATGGTGAACAATCCGGTCGATTGGATGTGAGACATCTCGTTCTCGAGGAGGACTGAAACATTACCGTTTGTGATTGGAAGGCGCCCCTCTCCGAAGGGGGCGGAAAAATCTTTTAGGCCGACCTTGACTTCTCCATCCAAAGTCTCCGGGTTGATTTGGCCTTGGAGTGTGAGAACCCCCTCCGACTCTCCCGAGGCTTGGACTCCAAGGTTGAAACGGAAGGGGGAGGTGTCGGAGTCACTCTCCACCGAGGCATCCATTTGGGCGAGCAAGACCGGCGAAGCTTCTGCATGATCCTGAAACTGAATGCGACCGTTTTTCACTTCTCCATTGGCCAGGTGAATGCCGATTCCATTCTTACGATTGACTTCGGCCACAGACCGAGGTGGCGATTCTTCTTCGCTACTTTCGGATGAGGAAACAAAGCGAGTCGCGATGCCGGGATACAGAGTAAAGATGGGATTGGTGATGGAGACCCGGTCGATCCTTCTAGGATCGGCGAAGAGGGCGCCCCAGGTAAACTCCGATTCGATCTTCTCGATATGTGCGAGGTCGATGGAGTTGAGGTTGTCGGTCACTTTGAGATCTTCGATATCCACCGATCCCCCCCAAGTGAAACCGGCATCGGAGAAACCGATCATGAGGTTTTCTTCTTCCCCCGCCTGAGAAAGTTGGGAAGACAGAATGCTCTTGAAAATGGGGCCCGAAAGGAGGAATACACCCACCACCACCAACATGAAGAGTCCGATGAATCCCAACAGAATCTTTTTCTTGGTCATAGTTGCCCCTCCCCGAGCTGGTTAATCAATTTCGATACCACGGTCGGAGCAATGATAGCACAAATTACTCCTCTTCATCATCTAGGAATTTGACAACGCACCGGTTAGCCCATCGCAGCGTCCCAGTAATCGAGGGGGGAAGGGGTTCGCCTTGATGCGCGGGCCTGCGTTCCGTCGGTTTCCGCCTCGCGATTGAACCTTTGCCGTCCGGGGCGCCAAATGAAAGAGGGCGCGGAGAAAATCTCCGCGCCCTCGATGTTGATTCCGAAGTGCTGGGTGTCCGATTTATCGACCGTCAATGTTGGCGTTTGTGGTCGCCTCGAGATCCCTCGCGTAGATGTTCGGGAAGAAGTACGGGCTACCGGTGAACGCCGGGGATGGATCATCAACCGCGGTCCGTGTGGTGCCAAAAGCGAACACACCGCCGAAACCATCCAGGACATAGACCCCTTCGGTTCCACTTGCACAGAACTCGATATCTTTGAAGATCGAACCGACATCAATCCCTTCGGCTGCCGGATCGCCTTCATTCGAGGCTGTGGAAGGATCATCGAATCCGACTTTCAGGTAGGGAAGACCGACCGCCATCCCATCGTTCCGTAGGAAGGAGACGACGCTGTTGGCGGTGGGATTAACTGGAACCGGGTGAACGCCACCCCATCCATCGTAAATCACGAGGCCGGCTGTCGGGTCTTGAGAAACAAACGCTTTGGATTGGAGCGGCGCGATGGGAAGTTCGATGTCTCGAGCGATGTCCAAGCCCTGGAAGAAGGGATAGGCGGTGTCGCCATTGAGAATGCTGTCGGTGACTCCATCGGAAAGGGTGTTCCCCGATCCATCGTAGATGTAGTGACCACCTTGAGAATCGAGAACGATATACCCAGTCGGTGCGGCAGCATCTCCACTTTGAACAACCGTAAACCCAACAGCGCGAATGGAGGCGCTATCGGCGACCGGAAGATTCGGATCGCGAGGTACACCCCCCCCAAATGGGATTCCGAGAACATTGCAAAGGTCCGCCGCATTGTTCCCCAGTTGCGCTGTCTCACCGCCAGGAAGAGCGGAGCCGGCGCGATAGATGCCACCTTTTTCAGAAAGGACCCAGAAGCCTAAATTATCAGAGGAGACAATGACATCGACCGCAAACCCACATGCGGGATCGGTCCCTTCGGGCCAATAAAACGTTTGGCCAGGGGTCCCACTCGGATTGGCGACATACTGAACGGCTCCGAAGGTGTCGAGCACGGCAAGATCCGGATCGGTCGGAATGCTCTTGCTATCGCTGGAAACGGAAGCTTTTGGTGTTGCTGCCGGAATGTTTTCAGAAAGTACAAGTTCCATGTCTTCGGCTACATCGCGTCCGTAATAAAGGCTTCCTATGATGGAAACAGGATTACCGACATGGTGGCGTCCGCCGAAAGCATCGAGGATGTAGTAGCCCGCGTCTGCACAGACTGTCGGTTCACCACCTCCGTCACCACAGCGGATGGTCGCGCTAGCGGTGTTGACCGGGTTCTGGGTGCCATCGCCGAATGTGCGGGGGCTATTATCGACGGTAATTCCTAACTGCGAATTCGTTGCTGTAGAAGTAAAATCTAATGTCACCGATTCTCCATCACTACAAGTAATCTCAGCGTCGAAATTGAACAAGACAAGGACTCCGTCCGCTCCAATGGCAACCGCTGGATTGACAAAGAGATTTGATCGGCGAAAGAAAGTCGCGTTGCAAAGTTCGCTTGCAAAGGCGGAAGAAATCTCTCCGTTGGAGAAACTGGTATTGGCACAATTAACCGAATCACCGCCACCCGTCCGAACCAAGTTCACTTCGACAGCGTAGTCAGCCACAGTAGTGGGTTCGTCGCCAGTAACAACCACGGCGCCTTGGACGACTGAGCCGCCCATGAAATCGAGGATTTGGTCTTGAACTCCGGGGGTATTTCTGTCGAGGTCGATTTCCACGCGTGTATTAACCGCATTCCCTGAGAAACAGGGTGAAGCGACAACAACAATGAGCAAACATCCAAGTAGTGCATTCAGCCCTTTTGAGGTCTGACGGTCTCTGAAAAACATGAGCTAAGAATCCTCCTCTTTCTGTGGGTCAATTTTAACAGGCTTGGGTTCAAAACGGGTCTTGTCCCAAGAAGTGGCAAGCTTAACATGATAATTCCGACAAATCCATACCCATATATACGGCAAATTGTGGAAGTATGAGGAATCCCTACAAAAAAAGGGGCGCGGTAAACCGCGCCCCTTCTGCTCTTTCTCTAAGAGAATATTTCCAATTTACTTTGCATCTGGACCGGTCCCAAATGGATCGGCCTCCAGGTCGCGTGCGAGGATATTCGGGAAGAAATAGGGACCGCCAGTAAAGGCGGGAGCCGGGCTATTGGGGTCGGTCCGGGTGGATCCGAAGGCAAATACACCCCCGAAACCATCAAGGACATAGACACCCTCACTTCCTGAAGCGCAGAATTCGATATCGTGAAAGATTGAACCGACATCAATACCGACTGTATTGGGATCACCTTCATTCTCTGCAGTAGATGGATCGTCAAATCCGGTCTTCAGGTATGGAAGACCCACTGAGGTCAGGCCATCGTTCCGCAGGAAAGAGACCAGACTACTAGCGGTGTCAGAGACCGGAACTGGGTGGATTCCACCCCACCCGTCATAGATAACCAGCCCCTGAGTCGGATCGGTGGAGGAAACGAATCCTTTATCGACCAGACCGAGAGTCGGTAACTCGATATCGCGCGCGATTTCGAGACCCGCGAAGAATGGATAGGCTGTGTTCCCGTTCAAGATACTATCGGCGATACCGTCGGATAGTGTGTTGCCCGATCCATCGTAAATGTAGTGCCCACCCTGAGAGTCAAGAACGACAAATCCTGTTGGTGCACCGGCATCGCCACTTTGGACGACTACGAAACCTTCCGCTGAAATGCTTGCCCCGTCGGCCGCGGGCAAACCTGGATCCCGCGGGACCTCTCCGCCGAATGGGATACCGAGGACATTGCAGAGGTCGGCTGCATTGTTTCCAAGTTGAGCACCCTCACCCCCTGGAAGAGCTGAACCGGCGCGATAGATCCCTCCTTTTTCGGTAAGGACCCAAAAACCTGAGGAATCCGAGGCGATCTCAACATCGACCGCAAACCCGCAAGCAGGGTCGCTGCCTTCAGGCCAGTAGAAAGATTGCCCAGGGGTATCTTCGGGATTGGCTACAAACTGTACGGCTCCGAAGGTGTCGAGGACCGCCAGATCCGAAAAAGAGGTGCCCTTCGTTCCCTGTGGTGAGGAGAAGGTCTTCTCCATATCCTCGGCGACATCGCGCCCATAATAGAGACTCCCCAGGATGGGAGCTGGGTTTCCGACATGGTGGCGACCGCCGAGACCATCGAGTATGTAATAACCCGCATCGGCACAAACAGTCGGTTCGCCTCCGCCTTCTCCGCAACGGATGGTGGCGCTGGCGGTGTTGACCGGATTCTGAGTTCCTGAACCAAAGGTACGAGGACTATCATCGATGGTGATTCCGAGCTGGGAATTGGTTGCGGTGGATGTGAAGTCCAAGGTTACCGATTCTCCATTATTGCAGGTAATCTCCGCGTCGAAATTGAACAAGACAAGGACTCCATCCACGCCGATGGCCACTGCGGGATTCACAAACAAGTTTGATCTGCGGAAAAAGGTCGCGTTGCACAATTCGCTCGCGAAGGCGGAAGTGATCTCACCATCCGAAAAACTGGTGTTTACGCAATTGACCGAGTCGCCACCTCCAGTGCGGACCAAGTTCACTTCTACGGCGTAGTCAGCAACGGTGGTCGCTTCTGCTCCAGTAACCACCACGGCGCCTTGGACAACTGTCCCACCCATGAAATTGAGTAACTCCGATTGAACACCGGCGGTGTTTCTATCGAGATCAATCTCGACACGAGTCGTTTCGGGCGCCCCGGTAAAACCTGTCGATGCTGTCAGCGCGGACATCAAGAATCCGATGGCCACCATGAAGCCTTTTTGAATCTTTCGGTCTCTGTATAACATGGGTCTCTCATCCTCCTCTAATTTCGATCAAAAGAATTGGGACTGAACTGTAGAAGATCCCAAACATATATCAGGAAAAGCCTACCATACCAAACCCATATAATCTACACAAAAATTGCCCTCGAAGAATCCAGTAATCGGAGGGATCAGGGGGAGAATTCCCAATACATCGATGTTGATCGATCCGGTCATTGACAAGATGTTTTTACCCCCTCTATCCTTCCCGTTCGATTTCGATGCCGGAGTGGCGGAATTGGCAGACGCGCACGGTTCAGGTCCGTGTGGGGGCAACCCCGTGAAGGTTCAAGTCCTTTCTCCGGCACCAATTTTTCTTTTAGTCTCGTTTCTTCAGGGTTGAACTCTTAGTAAATCGTTATTCTTGAAGTTTTTGCAGTCACCTTTTCGTTTCTCAATTCCTAGGGTTCCATTCATGTATCTGAAAAAACATTACGGAAATCTGTTTTGGGACCCTGTAAGTTACGGCGTGAAACCACTGCGGCTTTCCAGTCTGAGACACATCAATCCGATTCAACTGTGTAGCCGTGCTCGCGTGTGAGCACGGCGATCTCAAGTACCGGTATCCCCATCTCCTAGCGATAGCAACTCAGCTCAATTCGATCTGCAGGGTGTGGTTGAAGGGGGTTTGGCCGGTGAGGTAGACGCTGGTGCCGGGGAGACGGTCCTGGGCGCCGCGAACCTGGGTGTAGCGGTGATCGGCCCGGCCGGGGCCGAAGCGGATGACGTCGTCGCCCACGCGGTACTCGGCGAATCCTGCGCGCAGCAGGTCACCGTCAACGCCAGTGAGTTCGCCGCCACTGCGCAGGCTGATCTCGACGGCCAGGGGTACGTTGGCCGTGCCTTCGGCGCTGATGCTCATTTCAAAACCCTTGGCCGTCTCGCGCAGTTCTACGTCATAGACCAAATGGCAGATCTCGGTCTGTTCGCGTCGCCTGCGAGACGAGCCCCAGTTCTGCCGAGTGATGGGTAAGAAGCGCGGATTGGATGTGGGCTGATAGTACTGGCCTTGCAATTCCTGGTGAAAACGGAACACGTCGCCATCTTTTTTGAACTCGGTCGGTACGAACTGACCCTTGCCGAAGAAGGCACTCGCGAAACGCACGCCCTGTACCACCGCGTCACCATTGTGCAGGGTGAAGCACCGGCTGTTGTACTCGTGGAGTAGGGTCGCGCTAAGTTTTCCCCGGCGAATACGGGTGATGGCGGAGATGGGGTAGCTCTTCTCGAAGTCGTCGGGTAGCGGTTTTGCGGCGGGCAGCGGTGTCGACAACTCGGGGTATTCCATGAGTGTGGGCAAGCTGATCTGTTCCGGTTCCAGCGGGGCGAGCAGGGTCGCGTACTGACCATTATGATCGTGAATCGCCATGTAACGCAGGGCGAACCAATATCTCGCCATGGTGCCACGCTGGTTGAGGTCTTGTCGACGTGAAGTTTCGGTGACCACGTCGCCATTGGGGTGCACCAGATAGGTCATAGCATTGATGTTCATGCGCACCGGTTCCAGCAATTCGGGCCGGTTCAGTTTGTGAGCGATGACGACGAAAGCATTGTTGCTCACGGCGTTGTACACGGTCGTGCTACGCTCGATGTATTGGCCCTCTTCGTCGATGTCG
>JAJDBZ010000007.1 GCA_029261095.1 Candidatus Omnitrophota bacterium
TTCCGACTCAGCAGACTGAGTGACAAAAATGTTGTAGGAGAAATCCCAACCGACCCCTTGCGCTGAATTTAAACCTCTCTTGGACCGGTACTTACGTGACCAGATGAAATCCATGCCCCTTCCTTTGATGTGAAGATCGCGCTCCTCATGATAAAATTCACCGGAAAAGAGAAATACCGGGTCCACGACATCATCTCCCGCATCCTCATCTTTGCACTCCTCTGGTGCTGCCGGAGGGGCCGGTGGACTATCCTGACACCCTAACTCTTCGTCCTCGCTGCCCGGATCGTCTTCCATGGGACCCCCAGCACCCGAACTCCCGGGCGCGGGTGCATGCCAACCCGGTGCAAGAATTCCGACACCGGGATCCGTGCAAACCGTGAGCCCATCCTCACTCACAGTCATGGAACCCACGACCTCCCACTGCCCGATGTCGTGATTGAAACTCCATAAGGCTGATTTGGCTCCGGGTGGGAGAACTTCTCCTATGTCAGGATTCGGAAGGTTGGGAAAACAGACCGGCACGGGGCGATCGAAATTCGTCGGAGCCGGCTCACCTGGTGATTGGGAGGCCGTCTGAACGGTTATCACTAGTGGAAAATTAAGACCTTCCGGAAGAGGTCCGGGTAAACGATTCGGTGCTACCGGAGCGATCCCGACCATGCCACCCCGAGTTCCATCGTCTCTGTATAGAGAGTCTGGGGGGACGACCAACGTTAGACCTCCCAGTTCGGGATGGGAGGAAAGAATGTCCTGGGAAAAGGTTAAGACCGTATCTTCAATCGAATCGACCGATTGAAGAGATCCTTGTCGAACAAGCGGAAGGAAAATGTCCCCCACATTGGTTTCAATTCCCGGATCCGCGTCCCACGGCTTTCCGACAAACGGGTAATAGGGGCCCGAGGGGAACGAGGTCCCCACGATTTCACCACCGATCAAGGCTGAGGTTACCGCGCGCCCGTCGACATGGACAAAGAACTTCCCGGCGGGCGCGGGATCGAGCGTGAAGTTTCCCAGATTATTCGTTACAGTAAACAGAGTATCTTCCGCCCCATCGACGGTGATGAGGACTCCTTCTAGTGGGACGCTGACCTCCTGCGAGGATCCCTGAGGGGTGACAAGTTCCGATGCGAATACCCTGCCACGGACTCTCGTGCCTGGGATAACCGCGAGGTTCAGAGTTTCGAAATCAATGGTGGCTGTTCCACCTGCTTGTCCATCGAAATCAGCGTCCACCCTCCCGCCGCGTGAATCAAGTAATAGGTCGCCCACTACAGAGACACGCACTCGAGAACTGGGGGGCAGTGGGTTCTCGTAAAAGATCGTGACGACATCACCAATCGGGGATACGTGGAGTCTTGATCGCAATTTTTTCCCACCGAATGTGGCAAAGATTGTTTCATCGGTTACGCTGGATGCATCCAACGGATTGCTGAACTGAATCCGGGTTTCTCTGGTTACCGCGACCTCGATTTCACCATCAACGGGAGAAGAGTCCTGCAATACAGTGACGAAAGTTTGCCAGTCTAATGCGAATAGAAAGACATCAAGATGGTCCGTTTCACCATCCTGATTCAAATCACCACCGGGGCCGCCCTTAAACGCCCCAAACAATTCGATGAGGTCATCAGTATCGCGAGCGTTGGCGCACTCATGGAAAGAGAAGGAAACGATAAGACCAAGAAGACAAAGCGTTGTCCTTAAAATAGAGAATCGATTCGACACCTTGGCCTCCAGAATTGTTGGTCAGTTTGGTAGAGCCGATCTACCCTTGCCATGTGGGAGTAACGGATAGAAGCAACACTCTAGTGCAATGAAAGCCGACTTCAAAGCTCAAAAATTAGATTGATTTCAAACTCAATGGAATTCTGGTTCGAGATATCGAAAAGAGTGTAGCCATCTTATTGGTTGTGTGTTCCACACGCAGGGGGACCGTATCGATCCTTGCGATGCGTCGGTCGTGGCACCGATCCTCCTTCCCTCAAGAAAGATAATCTATACATGACGTCGCAAATACTTGCTTGTGGATTGCTTGTGCCTCCCGAAAATCCATCCGCATGGAGACTTGGGTCAGAATCTCCTCGTGTTGGAATTGAAAAGTTTCCTCGAAAGGTCAGATCCAGGAGATGAATCCACTCGGATTTGAGTTTTGGACGGCCTTCCCCCATCTAATGGAAACCTGGACACAGAATCATCAGACTGCGAGATGTCCTCTTCGCGGCCCGCTTACGAGCTTGGGATCTTGCTTGGATTAAGCGGCTCGTCGCTCGTAATGGTGGTGGAGTCCACCAAGATGGGGGATGCTAACGACTCTTTGGTGCTCCGGTTTCTGTGTTTCCCTTCCCTCCGGACTATCCATAGCCAGGGAGAGGTGGGTCCGGTAGCGGTTGTAGTATTCGATATACGATTTCAATACCCGTCGTAGATGACCTTCATTGAAAACAATCACATGATCCAAACACTCACGACGAATACTTCCGTTCAAACGTTCCGAATAGGGATTCTGCCAAGGGCTCCTTGGGGCTGTGAGGACTTCATTGATCCCCATTTTCCTTACACGATTTTGAAACACAAAACCATAAATGGCGTCTCGGTCACGCAATAAGTACTTCGGAGATTCCTCCCACGGGAAGGCTTCAATGACCTGCTGGGCCGCCCAGTTGGCGGTTGGGTGTTGCGTTACCCCAAAGTGGATGATGCGACGGCGATCGACCGACAGAAAAATTAGCACATAGAGGAATTTGAAACGGACCAGCTCCCTCACGTGGACCGAAGCGGGGACGTATACCAACTGCCGGGTGATCTCCTCGCCGATCTTTTCCAGATGCCCAGCGCAGTTGAGACAGTCCGTCATCTCCTCGGGCGGAGGAAACTCGACACGCTCGCGTGGAAGGTGATCCGGAAACGGTTTGCGGCCATGACCTTTCTTTTCTCCATTCTACTCGGGAGTAGCCTCGACCGTTTCCTCGTCATCGTTCTCGTCGGCCGCCTCAGAAAGGAAAGGGGTCTTCCAAAATCCATTCGAGTCGACAACGGCCCGGAGTTCACATCGAAGGCGTTGGACCTTTGGGCCTATTCAAATCAAGTGAAGTTGGATTTCAGTCGGCCTGGAAAACCAACAGATAACAGTTATATTGAAGCATTCAATGCACGATTCCGGCAGGAGTGTCTCAACGAACATTGGTTTGTTTCAATGGAAGACGCCAGAGAAAGAATGGAAGCCTGGAGAATCGATTACAATGAGGTCCGGCCGCATGGCTCCCTCGGGAACCATGCGCCATCAGAATTCGCCAGACTAAATGACCAAAACCGAGGCCCTGTTAACCCGCAAAATTCTCACAATGAATGGACCCGAAAAGGGTAGCAGGTCATTTTGGCTTCATTCGGGTTTGATTTTGCAGAAAAAAATGCACCGAGATTCTACGTCCAGCTATCTTTCTTCTGAGGTGAGCATTCTATCCGTGTAAGAGTGGCAGTCCATTTGGTCAGCCACGGCCTTGATCGGCTCACCTTCTCCTCATCGTCCTCTTGATTTACTTAATCGCTCATCTGACGATGCCCAATCGACAATAAAGAACCAATATTTCGGGTATTGTATTTGAGATCGCTCGCAATGATGATTACTGCTCTCCCCCGCAATCCTCTGCGTACCAACTCAGGCTGAACTTAAGAAGGTCATCCCCGGTCAACATCTGATCACCGGTCAAATCAAAGGCGTTCTTGGATACGTGAAGCCCTTCTATCAATTGGACCGCATCCGCTGAATTGACCACGGTGTCGCCGTTGAAATCGGGGTAGGGTTGAGGGCAAGTGCCGCCCGTGAGATTACCCGAGATCGTCAGCACATCGGTGAAGAACTGCGTGGTCGTCGTGGTGTTCGTGATCATGATATTGAGTTGACCCAAGATGACGATGATATTGCAGGGATCATTTACAAAATCCCCGACAAAGATGGTGCCAGGGGTTTGAGTGGTCGTTATATCTGTTTCCGTCGTAACCGTTTCCCCGTCATTACGGCGATTGACGTCGATGACGATGGTTGTCGGATCAACGCCGGCCGCAATCAGTGCATTGATGATTGCTTGCTGATCGGTCAGGTCGATTCCACCCAGCACGTTGCTATCCACTCCGGCGATATTCAGATTCGCCTCCTGTGAGATGACCTCTTCGAAGACCTGTTCATTCATGGTCGTCTTATTGAGAACACCTTCGCCAATCCCCACCAGGTGATCTTCGACTTCGCCGTCCGGAGCGGGGCCATCGGCGGTGAGCCCAGTTTCGGTGCTCACGCGGAATCGAGCGCCGCTCACTTGAATCGCTGCGTTCGCCGGAACAAGAAAGTCGATGTTATGGCTTCCATCGGCGAAGGTAATTGAGCCATCCGAGACCTGTTCATCGGGAAGATCGAAATCTTCATCGCCGTTAAAGTCCACGAAAGCGTAGACGCGGGCGTTTCCTCCACCGCCGTTAATGGTGATCGTGGCTCGCGCCATGCTGCCCGGGACTAAAGAAGTGACGGTGGCGCCGGTGTCTACGTTAATGAAAACCACACCGTCCTCATCATCCGCGCTGCCTGTGTCGCTGACATCATCGCCAGTGCCGTTCAGCGGACTTTGCGCGTCGTCCTCGGTATCGCGTTCCGTGCCGAGAGTGGGTCCGGTGGCCACGTGCCGCGGGCCGTTGCTCGCGAGCAGGGTTTTATGACTGTCCGGCGCGTCGCCGAAGTCGAGTGATGGGTCACCGGCGGCTGCGGTTGAGGTGTAGAGGTTGCCGGCCAAGGCCAGGGGCACCAGTGATATTATGGTCTTGAGGGGTAAGTGAAACATTATTAGCCGAGATTTCCCATATGGAGCCATGCTGCTCCATGTTCTTGAGTCTGGCCAACCATCGTCATCGCAGGCTGGGCAGATGTCAACAACTATTTGCGACAAGTCCTCGGTTTAACCCGTCATCGTAGCCAAGAATCCTGGTTTTCCAGAGCAAGATGGTTCACATTGCATCCCTCTGGGCACACTCCCAGCAGTGGAGCATGGAGGATCACGATCCGTCCAAGAGCCAATTAACAGCAGGACGATACCACACCTCGGCGGAGTTGTGCGAAAAGAAAAAGACCCCGACTGTTCCCAATCAGGGCCATTTTCATAGTTGCCAGAATGTTGCCAGAATGTTGCCAGAACGGGCCCCAAATGAGGGCGGTATCAGGACGCAATGGAGATTTTTGAGTCGTCGTAAAACCAAGATTAACTTTTGAAAATAAGGAGCTAATTGGTGGGCGGTCTGAGATTCGAACTCAGGACCAACGGCTTAAAAGTCCTAAAAACGGGACTTCAGAAATTGGCGTTTTTCCTTTTGAAACGTCGTAATCCTCAGTAAAAAATAAGATTATCGGATGTCCAACCGCATTTCACACTGGGTTCATTGCACATCGAAATGTGAAATAAAAGTGAACGGCTCCTCGGAGGTTGATCAACGCTTGGGTGAGAATGTGCTCCATAAAAGCGTGGCATTGTGATCCAGCTAAAATTGCAAATGAGAAACTCGATTGCGTTTTTATTAGATTGAATACTATTCTCGGAATTCATTCGCAGAAATCAACTATTCCAAAATCATGCTACGAGCAACCTCGGCAAGCATCAGAATCCACTCGCGACGCAAACCGATGGCGTATTAAAAATGAATCAAGTATTAAATCAGCAAGGAGGCGATTTCGAAGTCATAGTACCCTCTGCTATGAATCCACCGCTGAAACCACCGTGCTGGCGATTTCCGTTCTCCAGAGTTGAACGGTTGGCTGGACTATTCGAAGAGTCAACGGGACCGAGTTTGTGAAGCATTTGCGAGCGAAGGGGTGGAAATCAATTCTAGAGAATGGGGAGAATTGGTAGGGTACGATATCGGTGGTTCACGAGTGATCGTAACTCATGAACTCTGGGATATTCACCGCTTCAATTCGGAATTGGAGAAGGCCCGTAATCGTTTTCGATCCTTGTTCCTTAGCCAGTATCGGAACTCAACTAAAGCGTACGCCAGGAAACGCATCAGTTTCACCACTGCTTTCAGATGGATTGGAAACATTATTGAAGACGTTGTTTACGGGACGGAGAAGTGAGCTGAGACCAATGGTTGTTCAGATTTCCTCACAGCCAGAGATCCGGACGGTCTTCGAGCAATGGAAGGAGACCTTACTTGTGAAGCATTCCACATTGGAGGGTGACTATTGGCCTCGCGTTAATCAGTTCATCGCTTGGGCCGAAGGTCAGGGACTGAAGTACTGGGGTGAGATTCAGCCGTTTCATGCGGAGAAGTATGCTGCAGAGTGTGCAGATCATAATGCTCGTGGAACTGTTGAACTCAAATGCCGGGTAATGAAGAGGGCCTCAATGTTTGCCCGTCAGAATTACCCTCAGTTTGATTTCCCGATCCTCAACTATTCCTTACCGAAGAAATGCAATCGGGAGGATAGGACGAATCGAGATACTCTCACTCTGGATGAGGGAATCAATTTCCTGATCTTCCTTCGCGATCAACCTCATGGTTGGAACATCCTACCTGGAGTCGCGGTGGAGCTCTTGTGTTCGGTGCGACATCAGGAGATGAGGCAGATGAGATGGCGTCAGGTTGACTATAAGGAAGGGACGCTGTCTATCTCTCGTGGTCACAAAGGTGATCAGAGTACCGATCGATTCCTGCTCCGGATCTGGTGTTGGACATTCTGGCCGAGGCCTTTGAGCGGGAACAACCGAAACCGGGTGATCGTGTTTTGATCACGTGGAAGAGGGCTTCCTTCTGGCGTCGCTTCAACGAATACCGCGAGAAGTTCAATCCTAAATTAAGTATTGATCCACGAGGACTACGAAGAACATTGTTAAAGGAGTTCTTCGTTCGAAAACGGTATTGCCCAGCGTTGCAGCTTTACCGCGGTCACAAACCGGAAAACATCTCTGACGTCGATTGGGAGCATTACCTTGATCGCCTCGAGT